>CAIZLW010000203.1 GCA_903933915.1 uncultured beta proteobacterium
GCGCCCCAATCTGGTGAAAGGCATCGTTGCTGCGGAACCGTCAGGCCCACCCTTCCGTGAAGCCGTGTTCGGCACCGCTGCCGCGCGCAGTTGGGGCGTCACCGAAACGCCGATGGCGTACACGCCGCCGGTTACCGACCCAGCGCAATTGAGCAAGGCCGAAGAAGCAGCCGCCGACGGCCCGCAACTGGTGAAGTGCATGCTGCAGGCCGAACCTGCGCGCAAGCTGACCAATCTGCAGAACGTCCCAGTGCTGGTCTTCGCCGCGGAAGCCTCCTATCACGCCATCTACGACCACTGCACCGCGAAGTATCTGAAGCAGGCCGGTGTCAAAACCGATTTTGTCCGTCTTGAAGACGTCGGCATCAAGGGCAACGGCCATATGGTGATGATCGAGAAGAACAACCTCGACATCGCCGCGATGATCGCCGGTTGGCTAAACAACAACGTGCGCTGAATGAGCAAACATTCCATGACAACCGATCAGCAGACCCGCGCCACGGTGTGGCCGGACCAGATCTACGAAGTGCTCAAGGACGCCGGCGTCACCCAGGTCGCCTATGTGCCCGATGCCGGTCACGCCAAGCTGATCAACCGCTGCCATGCCGACAAAGCCATGCGCGCGGTATCGCTGACTACCGAGGAGGAAGGTGTTGCGATGCTCGCCGGCGCGTGGATGGGCGGCGCCAAAGGCGTGCTGCTGATGCAGTCCAGCGGCGTCGGCAACTGCATCAACATGCTGTCACTGTATGAAGAATGCCGGTTGCCGCTGCTGATGATTGTCACCATGCGCGGGGTTTGGGGTGAATTCAATCCCTGGCAGGTCGCGATGGGCGGCAGCACTGCCGCCGCGCTGGAGAATGCCGGCGTCATTGTGCATTCGGTGGACCACGCAGAAGAGGTCAAAGAGACGGTCCATGCCTGCGCTGCCCTCGCCTTCAATACTCAACGCCCGGTCGCGGTGCTGATCCAGCAGCGCGTCATTGGCTTCAAGAACTGGAATAAGTGAAGCCGGATTTTCATGCGCCTTCACAGCCCCTCACCCCAACCCTCTCCCCGTAAGACTACGGGGAGAGGGGGCTTGGTTTTTATCCCCTCTCCCCATCGCTTGATGGGGAGAGGGTTAGGGTGAGGGGCAATCACAATTGATCGATATACCCAGGATTTCAAAATGAAAAAACCTTCCAAATCATCCCTCGACCGCCGCAAAGTCGTCGCCGCCCTGCTCGCCGATCGCGGCGATGCGCTGGTCGTCACCGGTCTCGGCTCACCGACCTATGACACTTTCGCCGCCGGCGACCACGACCTCAATTTCTATCTCTGGGGCGGCATGGGCGGCGCGGCAATGGCCGGGCTCGGACTCGCGCTGGCCCAACCCAAACGCCGCGTGCTGGTGATCACCGGCGACGGAGAAATGCTGATGGGCCTCGGCGCGCTGGCCACGATTGCCTGTGAAGCCCCGAAGAATCTCGCCATTGCCGTCATCAACAACGGCCACTACGGCGAAACCGGCATGCAGCGCGCGCACACCGCGCGCGGCGTCGACCTCGCTGGAATCGCCAAGGCATCGGGCTTCAAATCAGCAACGACCCTGCAGTCGATGGCTTCGCTGCAGCGCTGGCTGCCAACCTGGAACAAAAAAACCGGACCGATATTCGTTGATATCGAGGTTTCCGCCGAACCCGCGCCGATGCGCCTGCCGCTGCGTGACGGCACGGCGATCAAATACCGTTTCAGGACTGCGTTGCTCGGGGCAAAAGCGCTGGAATGATGCGCTGCCTGCTACCCCTAACCCTCTCCCCAAATGCATTTGGGGAGAGGGAATAAAAGCGTTCAGAAATACCATGAAATTGCCAATAACTAGTTCCCTCTCCCCGCGCACTCGCGGGGAGAGGGTTAGGGTGAGGGGCAACCCATGAAGGGAAATTCGCAGCGCGGCAAAGACTTTGCACGCAAACTCAGAAAATCCGAAACGGATGCAGAACGAAAAATCTGGCAACAATTGCGCAGCCGTAACCTGAATGGCGCCAAGTTCCGACGTCAGCACCCGGTAGGCCCGTATGTTATTGATTTTATTTGCATAAATGAAAAGCTCATCATTGAGCTTGATGGCAGCCAGCATCTGCAACAACGGACTTACGATGCACAGCGAACGGCGTTTCTGGAACAAGCTGGATATCGGGTGATGCGGTTTTGGGATAACGATGTGTTGTTGCAGACCGAAAACGTAATGCAAGCAATTGTTGATGCTCTAGCTAACCCCTCACCCCAACCCTCTCCCCGTGAGCCCACGGGGAGAGGGAGTTAAAACCGCGGAAAGTGAAACGTGATGGCTAATGATTTTCAAAACTTGAATCAATACAAAATGTTCATCGGCGGCGAATGGGTCGAAGCCGCCAGTGGTGAACATTTCCCCAGCGACAATCCCTACACCGGCAAACCCTGGGCGTCGATTCCCCGTGGCGGCGCTGCCGATGCGGCGCGCGCCGTTGAAGCCGCGCACAAGGCGCTAACCAGTGGTGAATGGCCCAAATGCAACGCCACCAAACGCGGCGCGCTGCTGCGCAAGCTCGGCGACCTGATCACCGAACATTCCAAAGCGCTCGCTGAAACGGAAGTCCGTGACAACGGCAAGCTGTATGCGGAGATGAGCGCGCAGACCGCGTACATGGCGCAGTGGTACTACTACTTCGGCGGCCTCGCCGACAAGATCGAAGGCTCGGTGATTCCGATCGACAAGCCCGACACCTTCAACTACACGCGTTACGAACCGATGGGCGTGATCGCAATGATCATTCCGTGGAATTCACCGCTGCTGTTGCTGGCGTGGAAACTGGCGCCCGCCCTCGCCGCCGGCAACACGGTGGTGGTCAAACCGTCGGAATACACTTCGGCCTCGGCGCTGGAGTTCATGAAGCTGATTGAACAGGCCGGCTTCCCGCCGGGCGTGGTCAATGTCGTCACCGGCTTCGGTGCAGAAGTCGGCACACCGCTGGTCGAACATCCGAAAGTTGCCAAGGTCGCCTTCACCGGTTCCGATGCCACCGGCCAGCGCATTTATGAAGCGGCGGCCAAAGGACTCAAACGCGTCAGCATGGAACTCGGCGGCAAGTCGCCGAACATCGTGTTCGACGACGCGCACATCGACAACGCCGTCAAAGGCGTGATCTCCGGTATTTTCGCCGCCACCGGTCAAACCTGCATCGCCGGTTCGCGCCTGCTGGTGCAACAATCGATACACGACCAGTTTGTCGACAAGCTGGTGGCGCTGGCGAAGACCGCAACAATGGGCGATCCGATGAGCCTGGATACCCAGGTCGGCCCGGTCACCAATCTGCCGCAGTTCAAGAAAATCCTCGATTACATCGACATTGCCAAGGGTGAAGGCGCGAAACCGGTGCTGGGCGGCGCCAAAGCCACGCGCCCGGAATGCGGCAACGGCTGGTTTGTCGAACCGACGATTTTCACCGGCGTGAAGAATTCAATGCGCATCGCGCAGGAAGAAGTCTTCGGTCCGGTGCTGTCGGTGATTCCGTTCCAGGATGAAGAAGAAGCCATCGCCATCGGCAACGACGTGGTCTACGGACTGGCGGCCGGCGTGTGGACGCAGAACATGCGCCGCGCCTTCCTGATGAGCGAGAAACTGCAGGCCGGCACGGTATGGGTCAACACCTATCGCGCGGTGTCGTTCATGTCGCCCTTCGGCGGCTATAAACGCTCGGGCATCGGCCGTGAAAGCGGCCAGGACATGATCTACGAATACCTGCAGACCAAAAGCGTGTGGATTTCGACCGCGACCGAAGTGCCCAATCCCTTCGTGCTGCGCTGATCAGGACTCGATGCACAATAAAAAAGGGCGCCGCAGCGCCCTTTTTTGATTACCGCTAGACCTGAATCAGGCCCCTTCCGGCTTCTCAAAGCCCGGAGGCAGCGTTTCCTCAAAGGAAGGCCGCGCGGTGATGCCGGCAGCCCATTTCGCCAGTTTCGGCGCGCGGCTGCGCCAGTCATTGGGGTAACGGAAGTCGGTGTACTGGATCGCCACTCCCATCACGATGTCGGCCAAACCGAAGCGGTTGCCGAGCAGGAACTCGCTGCCTTCCTTGATGGTTTTTTCGGCGAGGTCGATGGCGCGGTCAATACGCTTCTCCTCACGCTCCTTTTTCTCCGGCATCTGCTTGTCTTCCGGACGGCGATTTTCGAAAGCGCGGGTGATACCGGCGTCGATGATGCCCTGGCCCAGCGACTGCCACCACTGCGACTGCCAGTAACCGGCGGGGTCACGCGGGGTCAGCGACTTGCCGTCGCTGTGATCGAGGTAATGCACGACCAGGTTGGATTCGAACATGTAGCTCTCGGGGCCGATCTCCAGCACCGGGATCTTCGACAACGGGTTCTTGTCGATGATCGGACTGTCTTCGGTCCACGGGTCTTCGATGACAAACTCGACCGGCATGCTCTTTTCATGGATCAGCACGCGCGCCTTGCGCACGTAGGGTGATGTGGGTGAACCGTAAAGCTTCATGGTGTTGCAACTCCCTCAGTGGGTGGGCAAAACGGCATTCTATCAGGGCGGCGGCGTCAGCCCCGCTGCCGCACCATCCGCAACATGGAATGTCGCTTTATCCCTCTCAGGGGCGCTGCTACCATCCCCGGGCAAATCCCTTTTCCCCGGAATTTCCATGATTACGGTCACCAAACTCGGCAAACACCTCGGCGCCCGCATTACCGGCGTGGACCTTTCACAACCGCTGGATGACGACACCTTCGCCCAGGTCAGCCAGGCGTTTTTCGACAACGAAGTGGCTGTCTTCCCCGGCCAGAAGCTGACCCCGGAACAGCAGATCGCCTTTACCCGGCGCTTTGGCCTGCTGGAACACCATGTGCGCAAGGAAGCGCGGCTGGCCGATCATCCGGAAATCTTCATTCTTTCGAACAAGGTTGATGGCCAGGGCAAGGCCATCGGCGCCCAGGATGCCGGCCGCTACTGGCACAGCGATCTGTCCTACAAGACTCAGCCCAGCCTGCTCTCCGCGTTATATGCCGTCGAAATTCCGGTCAAGGACGGCAAGCCGCTGGGCGACACCCACTTTGCCAGCAGCACCGCCGCCTACAACGCGCTGCCGGAAGCGATGAAACAGAAACTCGCCAGCCTGAAGAACATCCACAGCTACCGCGACTACCGCATCAAGAATTATGCCGCGCAGCAGGACGACATGCGCCGCGGCATCCGCACCGTACAGGAACATGCGCCGACGCCGGAGCAACTCTCCAGCGTGCCCGACATGGCGACGCCAGTGGTGCGCGTGCATCCGGTCACCAAGCGCAAGGGACTGTTCGTTAGCGAAGGCCATACCTCGCATATGTATGACATGGCCCAGGAAGAAGGCGACCAACTGCTGCACCAGCTTTACGATCACATCACCAGCCCGGAATTCGTTTACACCCACCACTGGGAACCCGGCGACCTGTTGATGTGGGACAACATCGCCGCGCAGCACAAGGCGACTTTTGATTACGACCCGCTACCGCGCCTGCTCTACCGCACCACCGTGCGCGGCCCGGCGGTCGCTGACTCACAGGTGCTCGCATGAAAGAAATCCGCATCCTCTCCGCCACCGGCATCCTCGGTTCCGGCTTCCGCGAAGAAACCATGAAACGGGCGATGACGCTGAAGCCCGATTTCATCGGCGCCGACGCGGGCTCCACTGACCCCGGCCCGCACCATCTCGGCTCGGGCGAACCGCAGTTCTCCGACGCCGCCTGCAAGCGCGACCTGCGGCTGATGATCATCGCCGCACGTGCGGCAAAAATTCCGGTCGTCGTCGGTTCGGCGATGACTGCCGGCACCGACACCCAGCTCGAACGCCTGGCCGGCATCGTTCGGGAAATCGCGCGCGAGGAAAAACTCAATTTCAAACTGGCGACCATCGCCTCCGAACAGGACAAGGCTTATCTGAAAAAGCGCCTGAAGGAAGGCCGCATCAAACCGCTGGCCAACGCACCGCACTTTGACGAAGCGGTCATCGATCGCAGCAGCCACATCGTTGGCATGTGCGGCGCCGAACCGTACATCGAAGCGCTGCAGAACGGCGCCGACGTGGTCATCGCCGGCCGCTCCAGCGACACCTCGATCTTCGCCGCGATGCCGGTGATGAAAGGCTTCAACCCGGCGACGGTCTGGCACATGGCCAAGATCATGGAATGTGGTGCTGCCAGCGTGGTGATGCGCAAATACCCGGACTGCAACTTCGCCATTGTCACCGACGACTATTTCATCATTGAGCCGCCCAACCCTGACTACCGCTGCGACCCGGCCAGTGTGGCCTCGCACAATCTCTACGAAAACTCGACGCCGTACGAACTGGTTGAACCTTCGGGCATCCTCAATACCGTCAACGCACGTTACGAGGCTGTTTCCGACCGCGCGGTGAAGGTCTCCGGCAGCACCTTCAAGAAGGCCGAGCGCTACACCATCAAACTCGAAGGCGCCGAACTCGCGGGTTATCAGAGTATCGTGCTCGGCTCGGTGCGCGATCCGATCATCCTGCGCCAGTTCGACCACTGGCTGGAAAACCTGATCAAGGCCGCGCGCGACCGCATCCGCGCGGTGATGGGCGACAGCATCGACAGCCAGTACCGGCTCGACGTGCGCCAGTTCGGCCGCAATGCAGCGATGGGTGTGCTCGAACCCGACATGAGCATCGGCCACGAAGTCGGCCTGCTGTTCCAGATCACCGCGCCGACACAGAAGCTGGCGACGGCACTGGCCAAATCACTGAGCCACATTGCCGTGCATTACCCGGTGCCGGAATGGACGGGACTGATCACCTCGGTCGCCTTCCCCTACTCCCCAGCCGAAATCGACAAGGGCGCCAGCTACCGCTTCAACATGAACCATGTGGTCGAGCCGGACTCTGCGCTGGAAATGTTCCGCATCAACTACGAAAACGTTTGAGGATCACGTCATGGCCACCAAACTCTGGCAAGTCACCAAGCTGATCCGCAGCAAGAACTCGGGACCATTCGAGCTGACCTTCGACATCATTTTCAAGGACCGCGCCACCTACGAAAAGGTGCGCGACATCAAACTGATCAACGCCGACTGGTTCGCCAAAACCTACCGCCTGAAGCCCGAAGTCGTTGCCATCATCAACTACGATGCGGCATCGGCGATCAAGATCACCATACCGCGCCCGGTGATCTCGGGCGACGTCGATGACGGCGATGTTTTCGGCGGCCAGCAGTACGGCCCACTGGTCGACCTGGAAGTACCGGCATGACGCAGCAGGCCGGCGGACTGATCACGGTCCGCCTCGACGTTGCTCCCGAACACGACGCGGAATTCAATGACTGGTACACGCTGGAGCATGTGCCGCAGCTGACGGCGTTGCCCGGCTTTGCGCGCACACGGCGTTACTTCTGCGACAAAGCGGACATTCGTTACCTCGCCTGGTATGAAACCGCCGACCAGGACGTGGAGGCGGCGAAAGACTTTCAGCACATCGTCGCCAACCCGACGCCGTGGTCGCAGCGCATGCGCAAGCTCTACGGTGATCAACGTGAACGCATGAATTTCCAGCTGATGTGCGAAGTCGGCAGTGCCCCCTCACCCGATGCGCCGTGGATGTACATCGTGCATACCGATATTCCGGACTACATCGTCGATGAATACAACGCCTGGTACGACCAGGAGCATTTGCCGCGCTGCGTTGGCATCCCCGGCGTGTTGCGTGCACGGCGCTTTGCATCGACCGGCATTCTCGGCGGCGGCAGTAACGGGCCGCGTTACCTGACGGCTTATGAACTGAGCGGCCCCGATGTCTGGGACAGCCCGGCGGCGCTGCAGGCGCGCAAAACGCCGTGGACCGAGAAGATGCGCTCTCTGTTCAGCAATACACGACGTGCGCTGTATCAACTCGTCGCACCAACGCTCACCCACGAACAGGCACTGACGCAAAAGCGCATCTCAGTGGCCTAGTCACCCCGAATACCGTAATTAAAATAGTTCAATAAAATCATGTATTTACTGGAACACGACGCCAAACAACTGCTGGCACGCCATCACATCACTGCGCCGCAAGGCTGCCTGCTGACCACGCCCGCCACCACAGATGCACTGCCCCCGGGCCCCTGGGTCGTCAAAGGCCAGATCACCGCCGGCGGTCGCGGCAAGGCCGGACTGATCAAAAAAGCCGACAGCGCCGCTGATGTCTCCGCACGCGCCGCCGACATCATCGGTAAACAGGCCAAGGGTCGCACCGTCAACGCGGTGCGTGTCGAACAGCAGGTGCAAGGCGCCAGCGAAGCCTATATCGCAATGATGCTCGACCCCGCCGCTGCCGGCGTGCGCATCATCATGGCGGCGCAAGGCGGCATGGAGATTGAAGCCCTGCCCCGCGATGCGCTGAAAACAGCTTCAGCGGCACCCGATGTTGCCGCGCTCACCGCTGCCGCAGAAAAACTTGCGTCGGCTTTCCCCGGCGCTGCGGGCAAGGCCTTGTCCGAGGCTGGCCGCGCGATGGCCAAGGCATTCCTAGCCGAGGAAGCGCTGCTGATTGAAATCAATCCGCTGTTCATCAAAACCGACGGCAGCTGGCTCGCCGGCGACGCCAAGTTCGTCACTGACGATTCCGCATTGCCGCGGCAGCCGGAACAGCGCGCATTACTGAAGGATGTCTGTGGCACCTATGTGGAAACGGCATTGAAAGACGCGCACGGCTGCGATTACGTGGTGGTCGATCCGGCGGGAGAAATCGCCCTGCTGACCACCGGCGCCGGACTGTCGATGATGCTGATCGACGAAATGCGCGGCGCCGGCCTCAAGCCCTACAACTTTCTCGACATCCGCACCGGCGGTCTGCGCGGCGAAACCAAACGCCTGGTCAATGTGCTGAACTGGATGCGTCAGGGCCCCAACGTCAAGGTGCTGCTGATCAACATTTTCGCCGGCATTACCGAGCTCGGCGAATTTTCCCGATTGCTGGTGAGCGCATTGAACGACGTGCCGGAATTCAAGGTGCCGGTGGTGGCGCGACTGGTTGGCAACGGCATGGAAACGGCGCGAGGCGTATTAAAAGAAGCCGGTATCAACCTGCACACCGACCTCGATGCGGCGCTGGCCGAAGTCCGCACGCATTTGCAGGCTGCACAACGCGGAGGCGCGAAATGATTTCCCCGCGCATTGATCGCAACACCAAAGTCATCCTCCAGGGCATCAGCGGCCGCGCCGGCCGTCTGCACAGCCGGCTGATGAAGGAATACGGCAGCAACCTCGTCGGCGGCGTATCCCCCTCGAAAGACATCAAGGACATCAACGGCATTCCGCTGTTTCCGGATTGCGCGTCTGCGGTGAAAGCCACGGGCGCCACGGTCAGTGTCGTGCTGGTCGGCGCCTATGACCTGCTCGACGCGATGCGCGAAGCGGTGGCAGCCGGCATCAAAATGATCGTCACGCCCACCGAAGGCATGCCGGTGCATGACGCACTCAAAGCCAAACGCCTGACGCAGGACGCCGGCGTGTTGTGGATCGGCGGCTCGACGCCGGGCATGGCCGTGGCCGAAGTCGCCAAGCTGGGCTTCCTGCCCGATGTCTCGCTCAAATCAGGCCCGCTGGGCCTGATGTCGAAATCGGGCACGCTGTCCTATGAATCAGGATACCGCCTCGCGCTGCGCGGCGTCGGCACCTCGGTATGGGTCGGCGTCGGCGGCGATCCGGTCAAAGGCGTGCGTTATTCGGACCTGGTGCCCTTCTACGCGGCCGATGCGCAAACCAAAGGCC
This sequence comes from uncultured beta proteobacterium, assembly GCA_903933915.1. Classification (GTDB taxonomy): domain Bacteria; phylum Pseudomonadota; class Gammaproteobacteria; order Burkholderiales; family SG8-41. The sequence goes on from CAIZLW010000203.1 coordinate 9,779, forward strand.
TGCTGATCATCGGCGAGATCGGTGGCCACGACGAAGAGGATTTTGCCGAAGCGCTGAAGGCTCATGCCTTCATGAAACCGGTGTTTGCGCTGATTGCCGGGCGCACCGCGCCGGAGGGTGTGGCAATGGGCCATGCCGGCGCGCTGACTTACGGCAGCCACGGCGGTTATGCGGCGAAACGGTTGGCGCTGGAGGCTGCGGGGGTGACGGTATTCGACACCCTCAACGCGATGGTCGAGGGTGTCGCCGTCAGACTGCTGTAGAAATGTTGATGTAAATGCGGTTGATGTAAATGCGGTTGATGTAAATGCAGTTGTTGTAAATACGGCCGCTGTAAATTACATCGCCAGCGGCATGTCCGGAAGACGTTTGACCACTTTGACGCGCTGCACGGTGTCACCGGCCAGATGCGTCCACACCAGCGCATCGCGCAGCAGCTTGTCGACGCGGGCGTGCATCATGCAGCCTTCGGGCCCGTGGATTTCCATGTTGGCCTTGGTCACGCGCTGCACCACTTCCTGCGAGTAATTCATCACCAGCACGTTGTTGCCGAAATCCGGCAGCTTGCGGTCGCGTTCCCAGGCGGTGCGCAGCACGAATGCGCGCAGCGCTTCGGTCAGCATGTACATCTCGTTCAGCTTCAGCTGCACCAGCTGGTGGTCGATGACGAGTTTACCGGCGCGTTTGTAGTTCTTGGCGAAATGCATGGCCATGCCGACAGCGTCTTCGCAGATGCCCAGCGCGTTGGCCGCGAGTTCGATGTCGCCGAACTCCGACTTGTCATTGGCACGCGCCTTGACGCCGCCGTTGACTTCGCCCATCACGTTGGTGCCCGGGATACGGCAGTTTTCGAATATCAATTCACCATTCTGGTAAAACCGCCAGCCGCGCTTGTTGAACACCTTGCCGATACGGAATCCCGGGGTGTCCTTCGGGATGATGAACATCGTCGAGCCCTGACGGATGCCGACATCGGGATTGGTCCGCGCATCGACAAAGAACAGCTTGGCCACGCTGCCGTTGGCGATGAACATCTTGCTGCCGTTGAGGATCCAGTCATCGCCATCGCGCTCGGCGCGCAGTTTCCAGCCGGCCTTGGGATCGTTTTCCGGCGGCATGCGGTTGTCGGAACCGGCATTGGCCTCGGTGCCGCCCTTGCCCAGCAGGTAACCGTCGTCTTCCATGAACGGCTTGAGAAAACGCTCCTTCTGATCCTTGGTGCACGACGCTGCGACCAGGTGGCTCCATTTCCAGCACTGGCTGAAAGTCTTGGACACCGAACTGTCGCCGCGCGCCAGTTCGATCATCACCAGCGTCTGCGTAACGAAATCGGCTTCATGGCCGCCCCACTCCTTGGGCACCGCCAATGTGCGGAACCCGAGTTGGGAACCTCTCTTGATGATCTCCCAGTCGAAGGTGGCCCTGGGGTCGGCGATCTGGTCGCGCGCCAGCGACATCGGCCGCACCTCTTCATCGGCAAAGCGCCGGGCTTCCGTTTGCCAGTGGCGCTGCTCTTCGTTCAGTGAAAAATCCATGATGAATCCTCAGAATTTATTAAATTAAATAATATAATATAATCAA
>CAIZLW010000204.1 GCA_903933915.1 uncultured beta proteobacterium
GGAAAAGACTAAACTGGAAAACCCCTCATCAGGTATTTATGCAATCATTTAACCGCGTTGCACTTCGTGGTTGAATCCGCCTTTTAAATTATTGATTTTATTAAATTTTATTATAAGTGTAAGTGGACGTAGCTCATCACGTAACTTCAGGGATTGATAATAGATCACCAAGTGTAAGTAACGCTATACCGCACCACGACTTCAGCCCCTGCAGCAATCTTCACCGGAAACGTCACCGTCCGCGCATCGTCCTTGCGGTAGTCCTGGCTCTTGCTGGTGATCTGCCAGTTGGTCCAGCGGTAGAGGTTTTCCTTGACCATCACGGTGACGGATTCCTTTTTCTGGTTGCGCAGTTTGACTTCGATTTCCTCGGTCATGGTTTTGCGTGTGGTGTCGACCGTGAAGTTGACCTGGCGGCGTTCGCCGACGACGTCGAAGGCGGAGCCCATCTTGATCAGCACGGCTTCGTTGCGCGGGGTGTGGTCGATGACGTCTTCGCCGATGAATTCGAGGGTCTGGTCGGCGCTGTCGAGTTTGGAGACGCGGATGCGGCCGGCCGGGAGCGGCATGCCCATGTTCTGTTCCTTGGCGTTTTTGAAGCCGAGGTAGACGTCGACCTTGCGGTTGCTCTGGATGCCGTAGTTGCGGTCGGTGGCGGGGCTGCCGTAGGGGCGGACACCGGCGGCGCCGGTGTAGACCAGGGTTTTTTCGCAGGCGACGGCGCGGGCTGCCGGGAACAGTTCCAGTTGCTGGGTGGAGTTGTCGGGGATGGTGGCAGGGCGGCCCAGCGTGTAGAGGTGGTATTCGAAGAATGACTTTTCCTCGAAACCCTGCACCGAGTCGGACATTGCCAGCGCGCGTTGTGCGGCGGGCGCGGGATAGGCGCGGCCCTGCGGTTGCGGGCGGTGCACGTCGCCGGCGACGAGTTTCAGTTTGGCATCGGCGTAACTCGCGCCGGATTTGTTGACGATGCTGACCCAGGCGCCGACGTCGAGTTTGCAACTGTTGGCATCTGCACCTTCCTGATAAGTGATGTTGTAGTCCGCCCACCAGGTGATGCCGGTGGTCTGGTAGGACACGCGCGTGGCGTGGCTACCGGCGCGATTGGCATTGATGTCCCACACCAGCGTCGGCCTTGTGATCAGGCCGCCGGGCAGTTCCGGCAGGCGCACGCCGGCGTTGTGCGGCAGGGTCTGGATGCTGCCGTCGTCGCGCTTGAGCACGAGGCCGCCGGCGGTGGACAGCAGTGTTCCTGAAAACGATTCGGTGCTGTTGCCGCGCACCTGATCCACGGTGATGCGGCGGTCGATGTATTTTTCCAGCAGCTTCTGCGTGCTCACCAGATCGAACTGGAAGTTCTGTTCGATGACGCGGGTGCCTGAGGCATCAGTCAGCGACTCGAAATGCACCGTGGTCGGATCGATCAAGGCCGCGACGTCGGTAAAGCGCACGTTGTTGCGACCGCGGGTGAGGGCAATGTCGCGCTGATGGCGGACCACGGCGTAACCGGGCACGGCGGGGCCGCTGGCGCCGCCGCGGTACAGTTCGGGCGGCAAGGCGCCGGGGCGGGCGGTGCTGTAGATGGTCAGTGCCTGGCCGCTCATTTCGTTCTGGGCGGTGGCCAGGGCAGGCAACGCCGCAGTCAGGGCGGCAATCATCAGTGCGGCATGGGGTTTCATTGCGCTTCCTTTGGTTAAGTCTACCGGCCTGTTAACGCGCGGTTGATGCATTTGGGGTTAAACCGGTGCCTGATCATCTAGAATCCGGGCCAGACCGGAAAGGAATCAGGATACACATGAAAAATATCTGCCTGTTTTGCGGCTCCAACAGTGGAAATAGCGAAATATATGCGGCCGCCACGCGCGCGATGGTGCGGGCGATTGCCGACGCCGGTCTGGGCATCATCTTTGGCGGCGGCAATATCGGTTTGATGGGCGTGGTCGCCGAGGCGGGGCTGGCTGCGGGCGTCCCTGTCGTCGGGGTCACGCCACGCCGGCTGCTGGAGCGGGAAATGGTTGTGACCGAGCTCACCGAACTGCATGTCGTCGAATCCATGCATGAGCGCAAGGTGATGATGGCGGAAATGGCCGATGCGTTTATCGCCTTGCCGGGCGGCATGGGCACGCTGGACGAATTTTTCGAAATGGTCACGCTGAACCAGCTCGGGGTGCAGAGCAAGCCCTGCGGACTGCTCAACGTGCAGGGCTATTTCGATCATCTGCGCGCTTTTCTCGATCATGCGGTGGATACGCGATTCGTCAATCCGGCCCATCGCGACATGATTGTGCTGGATGAAGACCCCCGGCGCATGCTTGCAAAGCTGAGCCGTTGGACCATGCCGCAGACCAGCAAGTGGATGGATCACAAGCCCTGAGTCCGCACAGTGGGCGTTTGGGGCCTGTTAACAATGACCCCATAAGAATTTTTGACCCAGTGTTTCAAGGGCAAACC
>CAIZLW010000205.1 GCA_903933915.1 uncultured beta proteobacterium
ACGGGGACGGTTGCGGCCCAGGACTATCCGACGCGCCCGGTTTCGCTGATTGTGCCGTTCGCGGCCGGTGGACCTACCGATACGCTGGCGCGCAATCTCGCGCAGCAGATGACCAAAACGCTGAAGCAGCAGGTCATTGTCGAAAACCGTCCCGGCGCCGGCGGCACGCTGGCGCCCGCTGTGGTGGCCAAGTCCAAGCCTGAGGGTTACCAGGTGCTGATCGCGCACATCGGCATGTCCACAGCGCCGGCGCTGTACCGCAAGCTGCCGTTCAATCCGCTGACGGATTTCGAATATATCGGCCAGGTTGCCGATGTGCCGATGACGCTGATTGCGCGCACCGGCCTGCCGCCCGACAACTACAAGGACTTCGTTGCCTACATCAAGGCGAACAAGGACAAGCTGAACATGGGTAACGCCGGCCTCGGCGCGGCGTCGCACTTGTGCGGCCTGCTGTTCATGTCGCGCATCGAAGCCAACATCCAGACCATTCCCTACACGGGCACCGGTCCGGCGATGTCGGCACTGATGGGTAACCAGGTCGACCTGATGTGCGACCAGACCACCAATACCACCGGCGCCATCCAGTCCGGCAAGGTCAAGGTGTTCGGCGTGACTACCAAGAAGCGAGTCCCTTCGCTGCAATTCGTGCCGACGCTGCATGAACAGGGCCTGAAGGATTTTGAAGTCGCGGTATGGCACGGCCTGTATGTCGCCAAGGGCACGCCGAAGCCGGTGCTCGACAAGCTGAACCTGGCACTGAACACTGCACTCAAGGACCCGCAGTTCAAGGACTCGATGGCGAAACTGGGGGCCGAGCCGGTGTCAGCCGATCGTGCGACGCCGGAATCGCTGGCGAAACACCTGAAAGCCGAAATCGAGAAGTGGGGGCCGGTTATCCAGAAGGCTGGCCTTTACGCCGACTGATTCCAGGGCCAACAATCAATCCCCCGCCGCTGGTGTGCGCCGGGGGATTTTTTTCGTGCCGCATCATGGGTTTGCGCATTGATTTTCGCGGGGGCTGACAGTACAGTAGCCGGCTTTCACTGCGACAGAAAAATAATGAAATTCACCGGGGAGATTGCAGTTGGCGCAACGCGCGATGCCGTGTTTGCAAAACTGCAGGATATCCACTTTTTTGCATCCTGCATTGAGGGCGTACGCGATCTGACGCCCCGTGATGACAAATGCTTCGATGCGGTGCTTGAAACCAAGGTGGCCTACATGACTTTCAGGTTCAAGGTGGCTGTCGAGTTGACGGAGGTCACGCCGCCCGAAGTCATTGCGGCGAAGATTGAGGGTGCGCCGATGGGACTGGTCGGTCGCCTCACCGCAACATCGGCGACGCGCCTGGTCGACGCCGGCGACGGCACCACGAAAATCCTTTATGAGATCGACACCGCGCTGACCGGAAAACTCGGCAGCATCGGGCAACCCGTATTGAAGGCCAAGGCCAGGGAAATGGAAAAACAGTTTGCAAAAAACCTCGGTGCGGCATTTGCCGGCACGACGCAGGGGGTCGCATGACACCGTTCGAACTTGCCGAACCCCGCTCGCTGCAGGATGCGCTGGCAATGCTCAACACCGATGACCCTTCCGTTCGCGCATTCGGCGGCTGCACGGCGCTGATGCTGATGATGAAAACCGGCGTGTTCCAGCCGACCTGCCTGGTCAGCCTGCGCGGCGTCGAGCCGCAGCATGCTGCGATCCAGTCTGACAGCGGCGTTTTGCGCATTGGCGCGCTGGCAACGCTGACCGCGATCGGCGGTTCAACAATAGTGCGCAAGGCCGCGCCGGTGATCACTCATGCCATGCAGACGCTGTCCAATGTCCGGGTGCGCAATGTCGCCACGCTGGGCGGACATCTCGCGCATGGCGATCCGCACATGGACCTGCCGCCGGTGATGATCGCGCTTGACGCGGAGTTGACCGCGGTATCCGTCAAGGGCGTGCGAACGCTGGCGGTTGCCGATCTGTTCACCGGTTATTACGAAACCGCGCTGGCAAAAAATGAGCTGATCAGTGAAGTGCGGATTCCGTCACAGGCAGGGCGCCGTTCCGCATATATCAAATGCACCACCCGCACCGCGGATGACTGGCCGGCGCTGGGCATAGCCGTGTCATTCGCGACCGACGGCAAGGTGATTCAGGACGCGCGCGTGGTGGTCAGCGCCGCCACCGAAAAAGCGGTGCGGCTGCGTGATGCCGAAGCTGTGCTGAACGGCGCGACGATCAGCGATGTCGTGCTGGCACGTGCTGGTGAGGCTGCTGCGGCTGAGGCCGAAGTGGTCGGTGATGCGCGTGGTTCGGCCGCGTATAAGCGCGAAATGTTGCGGGTGTATGCCGCACGCGCGGTGAAACAGGCGCTTGCCGCTTAACAGGGCCGGAAGCGCGAATTCAGGAGCATCATTTTGACAACGACACTGGGTAAAACCAATTCCGGTGCGGCCATGGGCCGCTCCATTCCGCGCGTCGAGGCGCAGGCCAAAGTCACCGGCAAGGCCGAGTATGTCCACAACCTGCGGCTGCCGGGCATGCTTTACGGCAAGGTCTACCGCAGCACCGTGGCCCATGCGCGTATCTGCGGCATCGACGTATCTGCCGCACAGGCCGTGCCCGGTGTCTATGCGGTCTACACGGCGGCAGACATCATCAAGCTCATCCCGGAACCTTATTACGGCCCGGCCTTTCATGACCAGCCGATCCTGGCGGTGGACAAGGTTCATCATGTCGGCGAGCCGGTGGCGCTGGTGCTCGCGGCCGATCCGCACGTGGCCGAAGCCGCTGCCCAACTGATTGATGCCGACTACGAAGAGCTGCCCGCGGTATTCGATGAAGTCGAGGCGATGACATCGAAGGCGATTGTGCATGATGTACTGAAGCCGGCCGGCACCTTTCCGGATCTGAAGCACCTCAAAGGCAAACGCGATACCAATATCGCGCTGGATTTCCATCTGCGCCGCGGCGATGTACAAAAGGCTTTTGCTGAAGCGGATCATGTGTTCGAGCACACCTTCCGCACCCAGCAGGTGCTGCATTTGCCGCTGGAGCCGTTTGTCACCGTCGCCGATCCGACACCGAACCAGCTGGTGATCCACACCGCGTCGCAAAGCCCGTCGTTTGTGCGCATCGAGATTGCGCGCCTGCTCGGTTGGGCTGAAAACAAGGTGCGGGTGAAGGTGCCATACCTGGGCGGCGGTTTCGGCGCCAAGCTGTACATCAAAACCGAGGCGCTGACGGCGGCGGCGGCGTTGCTGGCCGGCCGTCCGGTGAAAATCTCGCTGACGATGGAAGAGCAGTTCTACCAGATCACCAAACACGCGGCGACGCTGCGTATCAAGAGCGGCGTGAGCAAGGACGGCAAAATCCTCGCCCGCGAATGCGAGGTATGGTGGAACGGCGGCGCCTATGCCGACATCGGTCCGCGGGTGACGCAGAAATCGGGCTTTACCGCGCCGGGGCCGTACGACATCGACCATGTCAGCATCGACTCCTACGCGCTGTATACCAATCTGCCGGCTGCCGGCGCCTTACGCGGTTTCGGCATCCCGCAGCTGGTGTGGGCTTACGAAAGCCACACCGACATGATCGCGAAGGCGCTGCAAATCGATCCGCTGGCGATCCGCCGCAAGAACATCCTGCGTGAAGGCCGTCCGCAGGCGACCGGCACATTGATGCGCGACGCCGGCATCGAAAAAGTGCTGGAGCGCCTGGCGCAGCGTATGGATTGGGAAAAATCATTCGATCGCGTGGTTGTTGATAACAGCAAGGGCACGCTGCGTCGCGGCCGTGGCATCGCCATCGGCTTCAAGGCGAGCATTTCGCCGACAACGTCGGTGGCCATCGTCAATGTCAGTGCCGATGGCAGCTGCATGGTGTATTGCAGCACCGTCGACATGGGGCAGGGTTCCGATACCGCGATGGCGCAGTTTGCCGCGGAGGCGCTGGGCATTCCCGTTGAATCCGTCACCGTTGTTCATCCCGATACCGACGTCACGCCCTACGACATGGCGACGCTGGGTTCGCGTTCGACCTACCACATGGGCCATGCGGTGAAGCTGGCTGCCGAAGATGCGCGCGACAAGCTGATGCAACTGGCCAAGGACGTCGGCCTGTCCGCAGAAACCACACCGATCCCCGACATCTTCCGCAAGAAATACGGCATGCAGGCCGGCAACATCGTCGGCGTCGGCAGCTATATCCCGACCTACACCTCGCCGGACGCCTCGGGTCAGACCGACAATGCGACGCCGTTCTGGATGATCGGCGCCACTGGCGCCGAAGTCGAAGTCGATACTGAAACCGGCGAGTTCAAGGTCACGCGCCTGGTCAACCTGGTCGATGTCGGTCGGCCGGTGAATCCGGCAATTGTCGAGACGCAGATTTCCGGTGCGACGATGATGCAGTTGGGCTTCACGCTGTTCGAGCGCATGGATTTCGACGCCGGCCAGTGCACCAACGCGTCGCTCGCCGATTACAAGATCCCGGGTATTCGCGATGTTCCGGCGGCTATGGAAAACGAAGCCGTCGACATGGTCCAGCAATCGGGTCCGTTCGGCGCCAAGGGGGTGGGCGAGAGTGGCACTTTCGGTGTGTCGCCGGCGATCGCCAGCGCCATCGATGATGCGGTTGGCGTGAGGCTGACCAGCCTGCCACTGACGGCGGAAGCGGTATATCGCGGTCTGCGTGCGCAAGCGGGCAAGCCGCTGGAAGATTAAATTCAAAAACTTTAGCCACAGAGGATTCTTCACAATACCCCCTTGAGGGGTACACAGAGCGCGCAGAGAACTGCAATTTCAATTTACAGGATGTACAGGATTAAAAGCAGGATGAGTGAATCAATCGATGCTCCATAGTCCAATGCGATGTCCGGCAAAAAATCGGATTGATTCATTTTTTTATCCTGATCATCCTGTCTATCCTGTTAAATAGTTTTTCTTTTTCCTCTGTAGCAAAAAAGGTTTTGCTTTTATGAACATACAACGCACGATTGAATTCACACTGAACGGCCGTCCGGTTTCGGCGCAGGTCGGCAATCACCAGAATCTGGTCGAAGTGCTGCAGGACCAGGGCCTGTTCGGCGCACGCGAAAGCTGCGGCCAGGGGCTGTGTGGCTGTTGCACGGTGATCGTCAACGGCGCCGCAGTCTCGGGCTGCCTGACGCTGGCGCCGCTGATCGACGGCGCCGATGTGCGCACCATCGAGGAATCTGCCGACGGAAAGCTGGATGTGGTGCAGCAGGCCTTCATCGAAACCGGCGCCTTCCAGTGCGGCTTCTGCACGCCGGGTTTTGTGCTGATGACGCGGCAGCTGCTGGATGCGCATCCGGATCCGACAGATGAAGAAATCCGTCATTATCTGGCGGGCAATCTGTGTCGCTGCGCCGCCTATCCTGAAATCATCAAGGCGGTGCGGCTCGCTGCCGCCAAACGCAAAGGCTGACCATGAAACGTCCTGCAGGAAACCCCCTGGATTTGCGAGCCTGGCTGGATACCGCGCGGTCGCTGGGTGAACTGAAGGACGTCAAGGGCGCTGATGCGCAGCTGGAGCTGGGCGCGATCAGCGAGCTCAATGTCAAGATTAATGGCGCGCCGGCGCTGCTGTTCGATGAGATCAAAGGCTATGCCAAGGGTTTTCGCATCCTGACCTGCAGTACGGCCAGTCCGGCGCGGTTGTCATCGATCCTGCGTATGCCGGTCGAGCGCAATCACCATAATCTAGTGCAGCAGCTGCGTGGCCGACCCAAGGGCTGGCAGACCGAGGCGCCGAAATACGATCCGGTGCGGGCCGAAACTGGCCCTGTATTCGAGAACATCCAGTCCGGCAAAGATGTCGACATCAATGTTTTCCCGTCGCCGCTGTGGCACGAGAAAGACGGTGGACCTTACATAGGCACCGGCTGCTGCGTGGTGACCAAGGACTTTGATTCGGACTGGGTCAATGTCGGCACATACCGGGTTCAGGCTTTCGATAAAAATCACGTCGGTCTCGACATGATTCCCGGCAAACACGGCGCCATCCAGTACGACAAGTACATGAAAGCGGGCAAGCCGTTTCCGGTGGCCATTGTCATCGGCTGCGATCCGCTGGGTTATCTGATTTCCGGCATTGAAGTGCCGTTCGGCATGTGTGAATACAACTACATCGGCGCCATCCTCGGTGAACCGGTGCAGGTGGTGCAGGGTGAGCTGACCGGCTTGCCGATTCCGGCCGGTGCTGAAATCGTGCTTGAAGGTTATTGCCATCCGGGTGACGTCAAAACCGAAGGCCCGTTCGGTGAATTCCACGGTTATTACCCCGGCAAGGAAGGCAAGGCGCCGGTGGTGACCATCGAGCGGGTGTATTACCGCAATGATCCGATCATTGTCGGCAGCCCGCCGGCGAAGCCGCCGAATGATTATTCGTATTCGAAGGCGGTGATGCGTTCTGCGTTGCTGTTCGACGCGCTGCTGGCCGCAGGCGTGCCCGATGTGCACAGCGTGTGGGCGCATGAAATCGGCGGCGCGCGCATGTTCAATGTGGTGGCGATTCGCCAGCGTTATGCCGGTCATGCCCGCCAGGCCGGGCATATCCTCAATCAGTGCGGCGTCGGCGCGTACATGTCACGTTACACGGTGGTGGTGGATGAGGACATTGATCCGTCGAATCTGCAGGAAGTGATGTGGGCGGTGGCGACGCGCAGCGATCCCGAAGTCGATATCGACATCATCAAGCGCGGCATGGGTTCAAAGAATGACCCGATGTTCGTCGCCTATCGCTACAACGCGCCGTTCAACTCCAAGGCGATCATCGATGCCTGCCGGCCGTATGATCATTTACATGAATTCCCGGCGGTAGCCGAGGCCAGCAAGGAATTGCAGGAGAAGGTCCGTGCCAAATGGCAGGATTTGTTCAAATAAATAACGACAACATAAGTTATTGATAATAAAGGATATTTATGATTCGCTCATTCGTCTCCCTGCTGCTTGTCGCGATGGTTGCCACGACGGCTCAAGCCGCCGACAGTTATCCGAGTAAACCCATCCGCGTGCTGGTGCCGTTTGCGCCCGGTGGTGTGGTTGATACCTCGGCGCGCATCCTCACCAACAAGATCATCGAAGACAAAGGCTGGCAGTTTGTTGTTGATAACCGGCCGGGCGCCAACGGCTTTATCGCCACCGGCACCACGGCTCGCGCCAATGCCGATGGCTATACGCTGCTCGCGGCGCACACCGGCGAAATGTCGGTGAACCCGGTGCTGTTCAAGAACATGCCCTACGACGTCGAGCGCGATTTCACGCCGATCATCATGGTCAGCGATGCGCCGATGCTGGTGGTGGTCAATGCCAGCTCGCCGTTCAATTCGATGAAGGATCTGATTGCCGGCGCCAAGGCCAAGCCCGGCCAGCTGACCTTCGGTTCGCCGGGCACGGGTTCCGTCAATCACATGGCCACGGAATGGCTGGTGAATGCAGCCGGCGCCAAGGCCCTGCACGTGCCGTACAAAGGCGGTGCGCCGGCGGTTGCGGCCGTGGCCGGTAATGAGGTGGTGTTCACGGTGGCGGGTTTACCTGGCGTGCTGCCGCATCTGATGGCAAAACGGGTCAAGGTGCTCGGTGTGACCACGGCCAAACGTTCGCCGCAGGTGCCCGATTACATGTCCGCGCAAGAGGCCGGCATTCCCGGTGTCGATGCGTCGATCTGGGTCGGCCTGTTTGCACCCAAAGGCACGCCGAAAGAAGTGATCAGCAAGCTTTACCAGGCGTCGGCGGACGTGCTGAAGAATCCCGATATCAAAAAACGTTACGCCACGGTCGGCGGCGCCGAAACCACGACCATGGGCACCGAAGAATTCACCAAGCGCATACGCAGCGAACTGGAACGTTATCGCAAGGTGGTGGCGCAGGTCGGCATTCAGCAGCAGTAAGCGTATCTGCCGAATCATAAGAAGGCCGGGAGATCCCCGGCCTTTTTGCTTGCTGTGCCGTCAGACGATGCTGTAGTAAATCACTTTCAGTCTCTTTCACGCTTGTCGCGAGAACCGGTTTTTCGCGGCTCTTCCTCTGCGCTGCGGTGACATTCAACGCAGTTCTCGAAGTTCAGGATGCCTTCCTTGACGTGCTCGCGCCGCACTTTGTCTGGTTGGTGTTCATGGCAGCCGTAGCAGGTGTAGCGGCTGTAATCGTTTTTGGTATGGCAGGTCACGCAACTTGTGTTGTGATCACGATCCAGCAGGAACAGCTTGTCATGATCAAACGTTGCGGGTTTCCATGCCTCCTGGGTATGGCACTGTTTGCAGTTACCGGTGATCTGACGATGCAGGCCGTCAGTCGGAGATTTGTGACAACTTTCGCATTGTTCGCGGATTGCCGGGCGCAGCAATGCATGTGAGAACGGTTTGCGGCTGCGCTTTGCGAGTTTGGGGCCCTGGTGGTCACTGTGGCAGGCCATGCAATCCTGTTCGATCAGTTGCTGATGAAACGAAGTCTTTAGGGATTTTTGAGGGATTGGCGACCCCTTGGTTGTTCGCAGGCCAATGTCCGGCAGGGCATGGCAGGACATGCACCGGTCCGACGCGGCTCCGCGCAGCGGCGCATGGCAGGCAAAGCAGTCCGTGGCCAGTTCAGCGTGTGCGCTGACCAGTGGCCCGGGGCTGACCATCAGATCGGGATAAATGAATACCAGAGTCATCAGGGCTGCGAGGTTGGCGGTAATCAACGCCAATAGCCAGCGGGATTTCATTTCCATCCCCAAAACAGTGCAATGGCGATGATGTGCGCCAGGGCCAGCACGACGAAAGCCAGGGTGATCGGAAAGTGCACGGCCCGCCATTGCTTGACGACATCAAAGGTCAGGCTGTCCCAATACATTTTATTGTCCAGTGCTTCCGGTGTAATTCCCTGCTGATGCATTCGTTGTTTTGCCTCTTCCAATTTCTTGCGGGAACGGTCGAGCAGGAATTTTCCGGTGAGTCCGCTGCCGACATTGACCAGCATGGCTGCAACAGCGAGCCAGCCGAGGATGGCGTTGAAATGAATCCCGGCATGAACCAATACCAGCAGTGAGCCCAGCCAGGCCATGCGTTCATGCCAGCGCAGCAGTTGTGCGGGGTGACCGGTGCTGATCAGTTTGCGTTTTCGCAGTGAATAGCCGAACGAAAGAATGATCAGTAATGTGCCTGGTATGCCCAGATACCGGCCTATCCATACTGCATTGAGCAGGTGCAGAGCGGCGTCGATCAATAAGGCGCCTGCGACCAGTGCACTGAAGGCAAGCAGGGAAGGCAGAACCTGGCGGGTGATTAAATTCGCGCGCATGGCGGTCAGGCGTCCAGAGTCAGTGCGGAAGCGGGTTTTCCAGTACACAGCAGGCAGTGGCCCGGCGCGATGTCATGGTCCGGGGTTTGGGGGTAGCCCACATCACCGTTGAGTAACCCGGTTTCACAACTGCCGCAGCTGCCGGCGCGACAGCCGGAATCGACGGATACGCCATGGCGTTCTGCGAACTCGAGCAAGTTCTCGTCCTGACCGTTCCATTCCAGCGTACGGCCGGAACGACTGAATTGAATGGTGAAGGCGGTATCGGCGCTTGGCGCAGTCGGTGAGGACGGATCATGAGGTAGTTTTATTGAGGCAGGGCCGAAGGCTTCGTAGTGCAGGTCGTGACGGGGTACACCCCAATTGATTAACGCGGGTATCAGGCTTTCCATCATTGCGGTGGGTCCGCAAACATAGAATTGGTGTTGTCCGTGCGGCAAGGTCTGCTGCAGGAGTTCGACGTTGACATGGCCGGTATGCTGGAAATCACGACCCTGCACATCGTTTTCACCAGGGCGGCTGCAGGTTACATGGAGGTGGAAATTCGGTGCTGATTGGGCCAACTGCTCAAGCAAGGGCTTGAACGCCTGCTCATTGCTGTGGCGCAGCCCGTAGTACAGGTGGATTGTTCTGCCGGGTTGCTCATCCAGGCACCAGCGCAGCATGCTGATCATCGGCGTGATGCCGATGCCACCGGCAATCAGGACTACCGGTGTCTGACTGTCGGAATCGATGTAAAAGTGTCCGGACGGCGCCTTGACCTGCAGTATGTCGCCCTCGCGAATCCGGTCATGAAAATGGGTCGATGACAATCCGGACGGCAGACTGGGCTGACCAGCGGGTGGCGGCACCCGTTTAATCGTGACTCGATAACTGGTCGGGGTGGGGCGATCAGACAGCGAATAGCAGCGGACGATATTTCGTGTTTCTCCGGCTTCGTTAATCGGCAATTGAAAAGTCAGGAACTGCCCGGGCTTGAAAGACGGCAGGACGGCCTGATCGACAGGTTCAAGATAGAACGAGCATTGCGAGTTTGCCGGGTCTTCGAATGTGCGCTGCTTGACACGGAAATCGCGCCAGCCGGGCCATGCGCCGGAGGATGGTTTCGGTGAAACAGCCGCGGGTGCATTGGCAGGCTGACTGCGCCCCTGCCGTCGCCACAACGCCACCCCGATGCCTGCACTCAACTGCAACAGCAGCGCAGCGAAAATCCATGCGAGTAGGTGGGGTGCGGTCATGGATGAGTGTTTGTAAGCGGTGATCTGCTGAAGGAATGTTATGGTGTGGCATTCAATTTTCGATTCTGAGGGTGCCAATCAGAATTGAGTTGACTTGCATCAACCGCAGACCGACCAGCAGGCGGCCCCTGCATGCGTCAGCTTGCTGAATTGGCTTCTTTCCCGTTTTCAGCTGGAATTTGTAGCCGCTGGCACGTTTGTGCGTACTACCCCGGGGGGGCCGCCAAGATTGAATGGGATGCCGAGGAAAGCAGTGATGGCAACCGGGATCAACGCTGCTGCAATGACAACAACATACTGGGTAATGAACGGTTTGAGCGTCGGACGCATGGTTGACTCCTTCATTGGTTGATGAAGTCATTGTCGGGCGGCCTGCAATAAATGATGAATAACACCGGGGCAGGCTGCTCCTGGCCGGAATCAGCGTAATCGCGGATTCAGCAGGTCGCGCAGCCTGTCGCCGACGAGGTTGCTGGCGACAATCGCCGCCATTAATGCCGGGTCCGGGAAAAAGCAGATCCAGTATTGGCCCGACAGCAGGTGGGCATTGAGCGGCAATAGTCAATCTTTGCCGCAATAATAAAAACGGCCGGGCTGGCCGTTTTTATTCCGTCATTTGTTTTTATAAATGAATCACCGCGGTTGCGGTAATGACAATCATTGCAACGGTATTTTCGCGTCCCGCGCCACTTTCGCCCAGCGTGCGGCGTCACGCTGGATTTGCGCGGCAAATTCCTCCGGTGTGTTGCCGATGCCCTCGGAGCCTTCGGCAGCAAGCCGCTGTTTGACGTCGGGCAGCCCGAGCATGCTAACCGTTTCCGCGTGCAGTCGGGTCACCACCTCGCGCGGCGTGCTTGCGGGAGCGAGGATGCCATACCATGATCCTGCTTCGAAATTGGGTAGTCCGGCCTCGGCAAAGGTCGGCATGTCCGGCAGGGTCGGGTTGCGCCTGGCGGCAGCCAGTGCGAGTGCGTGCAATTTGCCGGATTTCACCTGCGGCAGCACTGCTGGCAATGAATTGAACATCAATGCCACATGGCCACCGATCAGGTCGGTCAGTGCCGGCGGCCCCCCCTTGTAGGCTACATGCATGATGTTGATGCCAGCCATGGTGCGCAGCATCTCGCCGGCCAGATGCGCCGAACTGCCAATGCCGAAAGAGGCGTAATCGAGCTGGCCGGGACGCGCCTTGGCGAGGGCGATCAGATCCTTGAGGCTGCCGGCCGGTATCGATGGATGCACCACCAGCAGGAATGGCGAATCAGCAAAGTTGCTGACCGGCGCGAAGTCCTTGACCGGATCGTAGGGCAGCTTGGCGTATACCGCCGGGTTGGTGGTATGGGTGCCGGTGGTGCCGAACAGCAGCGTATAGCCATCGGCGGGTGACTTGGCGACGAACTGGGTGCCGATGATGCCGGCTGCGCCGGCGCGGTTGTCCACTACCAGCGTCTGTTTCCAGGCGTCCCCGAGTTTCTGCGCAAATACCCGCGCAAAAATATCGGCATTGCCGCCCGCGGGGAAGGGCACCACGATGCGTATGGGTTTGGCAGGATATTGCTGTGCTGGCGCAGGCTGGATAGTGCCCGCCGTCATGGCTGCGGCAAGCAGGCAGAAAACTGTTGCACGGGATGTCATGTGTTCTCCGGTCAGGTTGCTGTCGCGTGGTTGCTGCGGCATGCAGTCAGGCCGCTGCTGCGGCTTTCGCCGGGATACCGCCCTGCTGCACCCATCGGTAACGCGCCGTCAGCGAATCGGCCAGCGGCCGGCGTAGTGAGTTCGGAACGGCGATCCACATCCGCAGCAGGTGGCGCTGCCTCCCGGGCTCATCGTGGTCCTCATAGGATTCACGCGCATGCATCATCGTGTGGTTGTTGATGAGCTGAATGTCGCCTTCCTGGAAATCCATGGTCAGCATCAACTCCGGGCGGTTGGCGATTTCCTGGACTGCCAGCAACGCTTCTCGCTGGATGGCCGTGGGTCGGTAATGTTCGCCGAAGCGGGCTGCCGATTCGTAATAGACCAGGCTGCAGATGCGCGAGGTGATTTTGCCGCGGCATTCGCTGAACATCGGCAGGCTGAACCAGGGTTGCTCGCCCGCCGGCTCCTCACCGCGCCAGTCGAGGTGAAACATGCCGTAAAGCGCCTCCAGCAGTTCGGGGCTTTCCTCGCGCAGCACGTTGTGTATGGTCAGCGCGCTGGTGATCTTGCTGGCGCCGCCGGACTTTGCGGTGCGCAGGCAGAACAAGCCGAGCACGTCGATCGGCAGCAGGTCGGTATGGAAATCCATGCGCTGATTGGTCTGGTAGGCGCGGGCGTTGGGGTCGGTCAGTACCCGGCCTTCGTCGCGCACGTGGCCCAGCAGGTGGCCGCGCGCATTCTGCGACACGGGGGTGCCGAAGTAACGGGTGATGCCCCAGTAGATCAGTTCGCAGTCCTCGTTGCTGTAGCGGTGGCGCGGGATGCCGCGGATCAGCTGGAAGCCGCGGCCGTTCTCGATCTCGCCAAGGATGCCATCAAGGGCAACGGCGAATCGCGGCAGCGGGAATGCATCGACCGGAAACGGAATGCGCGCGCCACTGCGCTTGGCGTGCAGCAACGCGGCATCGATCTCGGCGATCTCGGCATCATTCAGGCGATAAGTCCACGACGGGTCGTCTTGGATCCCGGCGCCAATCCAGGCGTCGGCGCTGGTGATGTCGGGGCGTGTGGAAGGTGTGGCGGTCATGCGGGTTTCCGTGTTTTGGGGGTCAGGCGCTGATCCCGACCGGTGCTTCGCCCTTGACCTGGGTGCGGTACAGCGAGCGCCGGTATTGCGGTTCGTAGGGCGTGGCACGATGCAGCGTGCAGCGGTTGTCCCACACCAGCAAGTCTCCGGGCTGCCATTTGTGGGAATACACGTTCTCCGGCAGCGTGGCGACAGCTTCGAGTTCGTCGATCAGCGCGCGCGACTCGTCTTGCGGCATGCCGATGATTTGCGACACCACATCCTTGGCGAGGAACAGCGCCGGACGGCCGGTGGCCGGATGCACGCGTACCAGCGGGTGTTCCACCGGCGGAACCTTGGCCACCTGTTCCGGTGTCAGCGGCGGACGGCCCGGATACAGTGCCGAATAGCGGTAGTTGCGGTCGTGCACCGCGCGCAGAGTCTGCAGGCGGTGGCGTTTCTCCTCAGGCAAATCGGCAAAGGCTGCATACATGTCGGCGAACTGGGTGTCGGCGCCGGTCGGCGGACATTCGACGGCATAGAGCAGCGTGACCAGCGCAGGCTGCGGCTTGTACGACAGGTCGGAGTGCCAGTGCATGCCTCCCTTGGTGATGCCGATGGACTTGCCGTCCTTCTTCACATTCGACAGCACGCGAACTTGAGGCAAGTCCGGGAATACGTGCTCGGTCATGTGGTGGATGTCGAGTTCGCCGAAACACTTGCTGAAAGCCGCAAGTTGCTCCGGGGTCAGGTGCTGTCCGCGGAAAAAGATTACGCCATGCCGGTGGAGTGCATCAAGAATGCGTGCGAAGGCAGTGGCGTCCGGCAGCTTCGCAAGATCGAGGTCGCGTATCTCGGCGCCGATGCGGGCGCTCATCGGCAGCACTGTCAGGTCAGGTGTGGCGCGCTGGCTGGAATTCATGATCGACTCTCCTGGTTTCATTCTGGTTTTATGCCGGCGGCCTGCGCCGCCTGACGATAGCCTTCGATGTTTGACTTAAGGAAAGCGGTCAATTCTGCCGGCATTTCGGCGTAGGCATCGGCGCCCTGTGCGTTTAATTTTTTTCTGACCTCGGGCAGTGCGCTGATGCGCCGCAGTTCGCTTTCGATCCGCGTCAGGATGCGCGGTGAGGTCTTTACCGGGGCGAACATGCCGTAGAACTGCGACACCTCGAATCCGGCCAGACCGGCTTCTGCTGCGGTGGGCAGGTTGGGCAGGTGGGCTGAGCGTTTCGGCGCCGCCACCGCCAGCGCGCGCATGCGACCGGACTGCACCTGGGGTTTGGCGGAAATCATGTTGACGATCATCATTTGCACTTCATTGCCCAGCAGTCCGATGACTGCGAGTCCGCCGCCCTTGTAGGGCACATGCTGGATATCGACGCCGGCGAGCTGCCCGAACCGCGCGCCGGCGAGATGAGTCGAGCCGCCGACGCCACCGGAACCGTAGCGGTACTTGCCCGGATTCGCCTTGAGCAGCGTGACCAGCTGCGTCAGCGAGTTCGCCGGCAGCGTGGGTTGTATGACGACCACGTTGTCCAGTGTAGCCACGCGCATCAGTGGCGCAAAATCGCGGAACAGGTCATACGGCGTCTTGCGTCCAACCGCAGCGAGGATCGTGTGATTGTCGCCAAGCATGCCGATGGTGTAGCCGTCAGGCGTGGCCTTGGCCAGCATGTCGGCGCCGATGATCGCGCTGGCGCCCGGCCGGTTCTCGACGATCACCGGCTGCCTGAAAGCGGAGCTGATCTCCTCGCCGACGATGCGCATGATGGTGTCATAGGAAGCGCCCGCGACAAAAGGTACGACGACGCGGATCGGGCGTTCCGGATAGGTCTGCGCGTGAGCGGCGGACGCGCCAAAACCGGCGAGCAGGCAGGCTGCGGCAGCAGCCGCAACGGTCTTCGTGAATCCCATACCGACCTCCTCCGGGTTTCTTGTGGTGGGAACGACGAATTGCAGTTTCAGGCCGCATCTGAGCATATCGTTTTGTGTCGGTCAAACTCCGTAAGGTGGACGCTCCTGATTCGGCGGCGCAATGCGCATTCAGCAGCAGTTCCCGCCTGCTGCGGCAATGATTGAAGACCGGGATATGGCGGGGTTTATGACAGCCGTGGATTGAGCAAATCGCGCAGCCGGTCGCCGACCAGATTGATGGCGACAATGGTGACCAGCAGCGCCAGGCCGGGAAAGAAGCTGATCCAGTATTTGCCTGACAGCAGATGGGCGTAGCCGTTGGCGATCAGCAGACCCAGCGACGGTTCGGTGATCGGCAGGCCCAGCCCCAGGAAAGACAAGGTGGCTTCAAGCGCGATAGCCTGGGCGATCTGCACCGTGGCGACCACCATCACCGGCGGCAGTACATTGGGCAGTACATGGCGCAGCAGGATGCGCGCTTCGCTGACGCCCATGCACACCGCGGCTTCGACATATTCCTTGTGCAATTCCACCATTGCTGCGGCGCGCACGGTGCGTGCGTAATAGGCCCATTGCACGACCACCAGCGCGAGGATGATGCGGTCGATGCCCTGGCCGGTCAGTGCGAGCAGGATCAGTGCAACCAGAATCGCCGGGAACGACAGCTGCAGATCAACGATGCGCATGATCAGCCCGTCAATCCAGCCGCCGGCACGGGCGGCGATCAATCCGGCAGTCAGTCCCAGTCCCAGTGCGAGGACGGTGGAGGCGATGCCGACGCCGAGGCTGATGCGCAGGCCGTAGAGAATGGCGGAC
>CAIZLW010000206.1 GCA_903933915.1 uncultured beta proteobacterium
CGGCGGCGTCGAGTGCTGCGGTTTTTTCGCCGCCGCGGCCGAACGCAAACGGGTCGCCGCCTTTCAGGCGCACGACCTTGCGGACGGCGTCATAAAGTTGTCCGGAATCAGCGACTTCGGCGACAATTTCGTGGCCCAGCCGTTCCAGCGTCATGCGCAGGAACAGGGAGCGCTCCGGAGTTTCGTCGAACAACATGATTTTCATGCCCGGATTGATGCAAATTACGTGCCAGTCGGGGAACTTGACCGCCCGCTATATACTACGGCCCATGCAAGTCACCTCCATGCACTTCAAGGCTCGCGTCGGCGCCAAGCTCGCCGACGTCAAGCTGCAATCGGCTTTGAAGAAGTTGCAAGGAAATTTTGTCAAAGGCCGGGCGGACCGCATCACCGAACTCGACAATTTCCATGACATCCGCGATGCCGCGGCGGCGATCCGCGACCGCGCACTGGCCAACCTTGATGTTTATCTCGACACTTTCGAGCGCAATGCCAAAGCGCGCGGCACGGTGGTGCACTGGGCCGAGACGCATGATGACGTCAACCGTATCGTCCGCGAAATCGCCGAGCAGCACGGCGTGCGCAAGATCATTAAATCGAAGTCGATGGTCACCGAGGAGTGCGGGCTCAACGACGCGCTGATCGGCGCCGGACTCGAAGTCATCGAAACCGACTTGGGCGAATATATCCTGCAACTGGCGCAGGAGCCGCCGTCGCACATCGTCGCACCGGTAGTGCACAAGACGCGTGACGAAGTCTCTGATCTGTTCGCCGAGAAACACAATGCACCGCGGTTGACCGACATTGCGGCGCTGTGTCGCGAGGCGCGCGAGAAACTGCGCCCGCATTTTCTTTCCGCCGACATGGGCGTATCGGGCGCCAATTTCATCATTGCCGAAACCGGTTCCTCGCTGATTGTCACCAACGAAGGCAACGGCCGTCTGGTGACGACGCTGCCGCGGGTGCATGTCGCGATCACCGGCATCGAGAAAGTGGTGGCGACTCTGGAAGATGTGACCACGCTGCTGCGGCTGCTGCCGCGGCATGGCACCGGGCAGAGCATCACCAATTACATTTCGGTGACCACCGGCCCGCGTCGCGACGGTGACACTGACGGCCCCGAACATTTTCATGTAATTCTGGTCGACGCCGGCCGCACCAAGCTGATCGGCGGCGACATGCAGGAGATGCTGCGCTGTATTCGTTGCGGCGCCTGCATGAACCATTGCCCGGTTTACCAGAGCGTCGGTGGTCATGCCTACGGCTGGGTGTATCCGGGGCCGATGGGCTCTATTCTGACGCCGACCTATGTCGGGCTGCAGAATGCCCCCGACCTGCCCAACGCGTCTACGCTGTGCGGGCAGTGCCATGTCGCCTGTCCGGTGAAGATTCCCTTGCCCGAACTGCTGCGCAAGCTGCGCGAACAGCAGTTCGAGCGCAAGCTGAAGCCGTGGTATGAAGTGTTTGCGCTGCGCGCCTGGGGCTGGTTGGCCCTGCATCCGCAGCTGTATGCGCAGGCGATGCGGTTGCAGGCGCGTGTGCTGAAATCGGCCGCCGACGAGCGCGGCATGATTCGCAGCCTGCCCTTTGCCAGCGGCTGGACTGATCGCCGTGATTTTCCCGCACCGGAAGGGCGGACGTTCCGGGAGATGTACGGGGAATTAAAGTCAAAGGCGTAGAGAAGCAAGGTCAAAAGCGTAGCCACAGAGGACACAGAGAGCACAGAGAAATCCAGAAAAACATGCAAAGTGATTTTTGATTTTGAATTCCTCTGCGTTCTCCTTCCCCTCTGTGGCTAAAAATTTTCAGATTTATAACGAGACGATTATGAATAAACCGCACGACAATCACGCCATCGCCACGGTGCCGCTGTGGATCGACGGCAAGGCAGTAGCCGCAACGACGACGCGCAGCGCCGAGGTTACCAATCCGGCGACCGGCAAGGTCACGCGCCGCGTGCCGCTGGCCAATGCTTGTGACATCGATGCGGCCGTGGCATCGGCAAAGCGCGCGTTTCCGGCCTGGCGCGACACACCGCCGCTGCGCCGCGCGCGAATCCTGATGAAATTCCGTGAACTGCTGGTGGCGCATCAGGAAGAACTGGCGCGGCTGGTGACCGACGAACACGGCAAGACGCTGCCGGATGCGATGGGTTCGGTGCAGCGCGGCATCGAAGTGGTCGAGTTTGTGACGGGCATTCCGCAATTGCTGAAAGGCGAGCACAGCCCCGATGTCGGCACCGGTGTTGATACCCATTCGCTGCGCCAGCCGCTGGGCGTGTGCACGGGCATCACGCCGTTCAATTTTCCGGTGATGGTGCCGCTGTGGATGTTTCCGGTGGCCATCGCCTGCGGCAATACCTTCGTGCTGAAACCTTCGGAGAAGGTGCCGTCGGCGTCGATGCGCATGGCGGAGCTGCTGCGCGAGGCCGGCTTGCCCGACGGCGTGCTGAATGTGGTGCATGGCGACAAGGAAGCGGTGGACTCGCTGCTGCATCATCCCGATGTCAAAGCGGTCTCTTTTGTCGGGTCGACGCCGATCGCAAAATATATTTACGAGACCTGTGCGCAGGAAGGCAAACGCGTGCAGGCGCTGGGCGGCGCGAAAAACCACGCGGTGGTGCTGGCGGATGCCGATCTCGATTTCGCGGCGGATGCTTTGATCGGCGCCGCCTATGGTTCCGCTGGTGAGCGCTGCATGGCGATTTCTGCAGTGGTCGCGGTGGAGGAGGTGGCCGACTCGCTGGTGGCCAAGCTCAAGGCGGCGGCGGGGAAACTCAAAATCGGTTCCGGTCATGCCAAGGGCACCGACATGGGGCCGGTGATCAGTCGCGTGCATCGCGACAAGATTTCCGGCTATGTCGATCAGGGTGTCGCCGCGGGTGCGAAGCTGGTGCTTGACGGCCGCGGTCACCAGGTTCCGGGTCACGAGGACGGTTTTTTCATCGGCGCGTCGCTGTTCGACCAGGTGCGTACCGACATGAGTATTTACCGCGATGAAATCTTCGGCCCGGTGCTGGTGGTGCTGCGGGTGAAATCGCTGGACGAAGCGATTGCGATGATCAATGCCAATCCGTTTGCCAACGGCACAGCGGTGTTCACGCGTTCCGGCGGTGCGGCGCGGCGTTTCGAGCGCGAAATTGAAGTCGGCATGGTCGGCATCAACGTACCGATCCCGGTGCCGGTTGCTTTTTATTCGTTTGGCGGCTGGCGCAACTCGCTATTTGGCGACCAGCATGTGCATGGTCCGGAAGGCGTGCGTTTCTACACCCGCGGCAAGGTGGTGACCACGCGCTGGCCCGATGACAAAGCGCTGCCGACCGGATTCAACATGCCGACGCTGGGCTGATTGCAATGTCCGCGCGCGCCAACATCCTCGCCCGCATCCGCACCCGCCAGGGCAAGGCGGTGTCGCCGCGCAATGCGGAACGGGAACTGGTTGCGCAATTCATCGCAGCACATCCGCAGAGCCCGCGGCCGCATGTGGATGCCGATCTGGTGGCGCGGTTTCGCGACCGCGCATTGAATCTGACCACCAGTGTCGAGGATATCGCTTCGTTGCGGGATCTGCCTGCGGCGGTTGCGCGGTATCGGGCTGAAAAACAATTGTCGGACA
>CAIZLW010000207.1 GCA_903933915.1 uncultured beta proteobacterium
CTCCGCTGATGATAGCGAACGCGGGGAATTACGGTCAACACAATAGGCTCATGCATGGATACCCGGCATCGACGCGAACCATTTCGGAATTTCGGCACTACTTTTTTCATCCAGTACAGATGAAGAATCCGAAATTTTTGTTCACGCCGGTGCATCATGCGGCACAACATAACGACATGTGGAACGGCGGCAAGGGCCGTCTTTACGTGCGCGTCAACGCTTGCTGATCGCATGAACTGTTTTTACGGATGAAGACTCAGTTCTGCGTTTCTACGCTGGACAAAAGCTGGTAGTATTTCATGCGCTTAAAGGTAGTTCTGACACAATTCCGGTTGTGCCAAAAACTCTCAACTGATGCTGTTGCTTGCATTGCAGCATCGCGGCCGTTGCGCTGGGCTTTGAATATTGCTGTGGAAGCTGAAATCGGGCTTTTGCCGGCGCGCCGCTACGTTGAACACTAATTTGTAAATCAAGGAGAGCTGCGCGTGTCATCAACTGTGGCCAAAACCAGGCCCAAACACCTCAATCTGCTCGTAATCAGGTTGCCGGTGGCGGGTATCGTATCCATCATGCATCGTGTCAGCGGAGCGGTGCTGTTCCTGATGTTGCCGCTGCTCCTCTGGCTGTTCCAGTCCAGCCTGCAGTCCTCGGAATCGTTCGCCAGGTTCCATGCGGTGGTTTCCAACCCGCTGATGAAGCTGTTCCTGCTGGCCTTGCTGTGGGGTTATCTGCATCACCTGCTGGCCGGCATCCGCCACCTGTTCCTGGATCTGCACATCGGTGCCGAACTGGAAACCGCGCGGGCGAGCAGCATTGTGGCTCTGGTCAGCGCCATTGTGCTGACTCTGGTGGTCGGGGTGCGGTTATGGTGAACCGTGACGTGGTAGGCGCCCATTACGGGCTGCGCGACTGGCTGGCCCAGCGCATCACCGCGGTGATCATGCTGGTCTTCACGCTGCTGCTGATACTGGCGCTGGTGACTCTGCCGAAATTCGATTTCTGGCACTGGCAGGCGATGTGGAACATGACGCTGATGCGTTATGCGGCGCTGCTGTTCCTGGTGGCGCTGCTGTACCACGCGTGGGTCGGCGTGCGTAACATATTCATGGATTACATCAAGGATCCCGGCTTGCGGCTGACGCTGTATGTCGTGGTCATACTGGCGCTGATTTGTTATGGCGCCTGGACTGTACAGATTCTGTGGGGCAAATAAGCAATGGGCATTACGACAAGGCAGTTTGATGCGGTAGTAGTGGGTGCGGGCGGCTCCGGGTTGCGCGCGGCCCTGCAACTGGCGGAAGCCAATCTGCGGGTGGCTGTGCTGTCCAAGGTGTTCCCGACGCGTTCGCACACGGTGGCGGCGCAGGGCGGCGTTTCGGCGTCTCTTGGCAACGAAGAGCCGGACAACTGGCACTGGCATATGTATGACACCGTCAAGGGTTCCGATTACCTCGGCGACCAGGACGCGATCGAATTCATGTGCCGCAAGGCCAATGAGGCGGTGATCGAGCTCGAACATTACGGCATGCCGTTTGACCGTCTCGACAACGGCAAGATTTACCAGCGCCCGTTCGGCGGCCACACCAGCAACTACGGCGAACGCGCTGTGAAACGCGCCTGCGCCGCGGCAGACCGCACCGGTCACGCGATGCTGCATACGCTGTATCAGCGCAATGTGCGCGCCAACACCCAGTTTTTCGTCGAATGGATGGCGCTGGACCTGATCCGTAACCAGGCCGGCGACGTGCTTGGCGTGGTGGCGATGGAAATGGAAACCGGTGAAGTGTGCGTCATGCATTCCAAGGCGACGCTGCTGGCCACTGGCGGCGCGGGACGGATTTACGCGGCGAGCACCAATGCCTTCATCAATACCGGTGACGGCTTGGGTATGGCGGCGCGCGCCGGGGTTGCCCTGGAAGACATGGAGTTCTGGCAGTTCCACCCGACCGGTGTTGCCGGCGCCGGCGTGTTGATTACCGAAGGCGTGCGCGGTGAGGGCGGATTTCTGCTGAACAAGAATGGCGAACGCTTCATGGAGCGTTATGCGCCGACGGTGAAGGATCTGGCAAGCCGTGACGTGGTGTCGCGCGCGATGGCCACCGAAATCAAGGAAGGTCGCGGCGCCGGCAAGGACGCGGATTACATCCTGCTCAAGCTGGACCATCTCGGCGCCGACGTCATCGACAAACGGTTGCCCGGCATCCGCGAGATCGCCATCAAGTTTGCCAACGTTGACCCTGCCAAGGATCCGATCCCGGTGGTGCCGACCTGCCATTACATGATGGGCGGAATTCCCACCAACATCAATGGCCAGGTGCTTGCTGGCAGCAACGGCGCGGCCATTGTCAAAGGTCTTTACGCCGCAGGTGAATGCGCCTGCGTATCCGTGCACGGTGCGAATCGTCTGGGCACCAACTCGCTGCTCGACCTGCTGGTGTTCGGCAAGGCTTCGGCTGAGCAGGTGGTCAAGGATCTGGCCAGCGATGCGGTGTCGCATCAGGATCTGCCGAAAGATGCCACCGATCGCCCGCTCGCAAGGCTGGCAAGGCTGGATTCGGCCCAGTCCGGCGAGGACGTTTTTGAAGTGGGCGCGGAGATGCGGCGTACGATGCAACTGCACTGCGGCGTGTTCCGTTTCCCGGACGGCCTGGCCGAGGGTGTGCGCAAAATGCAGGAGGTTGGAAAGCGCGCTCAGCAGCTGTATTTCAAGGACAAGAGCAAGGTGTTCAACACCGCCCGCGTCGAAGCGCTGGAACTGGAAAATCTGGTGGAAGTCGCGATGTCGACGATGGTTTCGGCGCACGCCCGCCAGGAATCCCGCGGCGCCCATGACCGCAGCGACTTCCCGGACCGCAATGATGCGCAGTGGATGAAGCACACCTTCTGGTACAAGGACAACAATCGTCTCGAGTACCGTCCGGTCCAGCTGAAGCCGCTGACCGTTGAATCGTTCGAGCCCAAGGCCCGAGTCTATTAATCCGGTTTACTGAGAATCAAGGAAGAATTTAGATGCGCCTCTCTATCTACCGCTACAACCCGGATGTCGACGAAAAGCCGTACATGAAGGACTACGACATCCAGCTGGAGCCGACCGACCGCATGTTGCTGGATGCGCTGATTCGCCTGAAATCGACCGATGACACGTTTTCGTTCCGCCGTTCCTGCCGCGAAGGTGTCTGCGGCTCGGACGCGATGAACATCAACGGCAAAAACGGTCTGGCCTGCATTACCAAGATCGCCGACCTGAAAGAACCGGTGGTGATCCGTCCGCTGCCCGGCCTGCCGGTGATCCGTGACCTGATCGTCGATATGTCGCAGTTCTTCAAGCAATATCACTCGGTGACACCGTATGTCATCAACGACACGCCGCGACCCGACACCGAGCGTCTGCAGTCGCCGGAAGACCGCGAAGAACTGAACGGGCTCTACGAGTGCATTCTTTGTGCGTGCTGCTCGACCGCGTGCCCGTCGTTCTGGTGGAACCCGGACAAGTTCGTCGGACCGGCCGGTCTGCTGCAGGCCTACCGCTTTATTGCTGACACCCGTGATCAGGCCACCAATGAGCGTCTGGACAACCTGGAAGATCCGTACCGGCTGTTCCGCTGTCATTCGATCATGAACTGCGTTGATGTCTGCCCGAAGGGTCTGAATCCGACCAAGGCCATCGGCAAGATCAAGGATCTTCTGGTCAAGCGGACGGTTTAAGGAGCAGGCGGATATGGGGGATATGGACCGTATCCGCTGGCAATGCCGTCGTGGATTGCTGGAGATGGATCTGATTTTGCAGCGTTTTCTGGCGGAGGACTTTGACAGCCTGACGCCGGATGAGGTGGCGCTGTTCAAGGAATTGCTGGGAGAAGTTGATACCGTCTTGCTGGCGTGGGTGATGGGGCAGGAGGAGGCACCGAAGCGTTATGATGTCCTGATCCGGCGTCTGCAACGACAGTAATGGCGAGCGCTGCAAGTTAATATATTAAATTAGATAAATAACTTAAGTAACTGATAATACGGAGATATTATGAAAGAAAAAATCGCTACTCTCTCTTTCAGCGACGGCAGCCCTTCGGTGGATTTCCCGATTCTGGGCGGTACCGTCGGACCGGAGGTCATCGACGTTCGCAGCCTTTATGGCAAAACCGGCAAGTTCACCTATGACCCCGGTTTCATGTCGACGGCGAGCTGTCGTTCCAACATCACCTACATCGACGGCGACGAGGGCATCCTGCTGTATCGCGGCTACCCGATCGAGCAACTGGCCGAAAAGTGCGATTTTCTGGAAGTCGCCTACCTGATCCTCAATGGCGAATTGCCGAACAATGAGCAAAAGGTCGAATTCGATGACATCGTCACCCACCACTCGATGGTGCACGAGCAGCTGTCGCGCTTTTACAGCGGTTTCCGCCGCGATGCCCACCCGATGGCGGTGATGTGCGGTGTGGTCGGCGCGCTGTCGGCGTTCTACCACGACTCCATCAATATTCATGACCAGCGCAGCCGCGATATCTCGGCGTTCCGCCTGATCGCCAAACTGCCGACGATCACGGCAATGACCTACAAGTACAACATGGGTCAGCCGTTCATGTATCCGAAGAACAAGCTGAGCTATACCGACAATTTTCTCCACATGATGTTCGGCACACCCTGCGAGGAATACGTGCCGAACCCGGTGATTTCGCGCGCGATCGACCGCATCCTGATCCTGCACGCCGATCACGAGCAGAATGCGTCGACTTCGACGGTGCGTCTGGCCGGCTCCACCGGCGCCAATCCGTTTGCCTGTATTTCGGCCGGCATCGCCAGCCTGTGGGGTCCGGCGCACGGCGGCGCCAACGAAGCCGTGCTGAAAATGCTCGACGAAATCGGCGATATCAAGAACATTCCTGCCTTTATCAAGCGCGTGAAGGAAAAAGACGGCCAGGCCGTGTTGATGGGCTTCGGTCACCGCGTTTACAAGAACTATGATCCGCGCGCCAAACTGATCCAGAAAACCTGTCATGAGGTGCTGGAAGAGCTCGACATGAAGGACAACAAGCTGATCAAGCTGGCGATGGAGCTGGAGCGGATTGCGCTGAGCGATGAATACTTCATCAAGCGCAAACTGTATCCGAACGTCGACTTTTACTCGGGCATCGTCTACAAGGCGTTGGGCATTCCCGTCAGCATGTATACCGCCATCTTCGCGCTGGCGCGTACCGTGGGCTGGATTGCGCAATGGAAGGAACTCATTGCCGATCCTGAGCAGAAGCTTAGCCGGCCGCGCCAGCTGTTTACTGGTGCGACGACCCGTGACTTCGTGCCGATGGGCAAACGCAAATAAGTCAAACAGGCCCCGCAGTTCGCGGGGCCTTTGTCACAAAACGATCCGGTAAAGAGATGATCAAAGAATCGCGGGCAAGCTCGCTGCTGTTCGGTGCCAACGCACCGTTCGTGGAAGGCCTCTATGAGCAGTATCTGAAGGATCCGCAGTCGGTCGAACCGCGCTGGCGCGGCTATTTCGATGAACTGCAGAAGCTCGACGACGGTCCCGCCGACGTAGACCATACCGAGATCCAGCAGCGCTTCGTCGAACTGGCGCGCAGCCGCCGCCCGGTTTCCGGCAATACCGCGACATCACAGAATCTGCAGAAGCAGTTTGCGGTGATGCAGCTGATTTCGGCCTACCGCTTCCAGGGCAACCGCATCGCCGATACCGATCCGCTGAAACGCATTGTTGAAACGCCGCCGATCGCCGAACTGGACCTCGCGCATTACGGGCTGACCGAGCAGGACATGGATACGGTGTTCGACACCGGCACGCTGCACGGCCCGGCCAAAGCATCGCTGCGCGACATCCTGAAAACGCTGCGCGACATCTACTGCCGCAGTATCGGCGTCGAATATATGTACATGTCGGATATTCCGCAGAAGCGCTGGATATCGGAGCGGCTGGAGCCGACGCGCGGCCGGCCGAATTACGACGCGGCCTACAAAAAACACCTACTCGACCGCCTGACCGCGGCGGAGACGCTGGAGAAATATCTCAACGCCAAATACGTCGGCCAGACGCGGTTTTCGCTGGAAGGCGGCGACGGCCTGATTCCGATGCTCGACCATCTGCTGCAAAAAGCCGGCGCTGCCGGCGTGCAGGAAATGGTGATCGGTATGGCGCACCGCGGCCGGCTGAACGTGCTGGTCAACACGCTGGGCAAGATGCCGGCCGATCTGTTCTCGTCGTTTGAAGGCAAGCAGCAGGCCGATGTGCTGGCCGGCGACGTCAAATACCACGATGGTTTTTCATCGAACGTGATGACGCCGGGTGGCCCGATGCATGTCACGGTGGCGTTCAATCCTTCCCATCTCGAGATCGTCAATCCGGTGGTCGAAGGTTCGGTACGCGCCCGCCAGCACCGGCGCCGCGACCACACCGGGGCGCAGGTGATGCCGATCCTGATCCATGGCGATGCGGCCTTTGCCGGGCAGGGCGTGATCCAGGAAGTACTCAATTTCGCGGAAACCCGCGGGTTCGGCACCGGCGGCACGGTGCACATCATCATCAACAACCAGATCGGTTTCACCACCTCGGACCCGCGTGATGCGCGTTCGACGCTGTACTGCTCGGACGTGGTGAAAATGCTCGAAGTGCCGATTTTCCATGTCAACGGCGATGATCCGGAAGCCATCTGTTTCGCCACCGAGATCGCCCTCGATTACCGCATGAAATTCAAAAAGGACGTGGTCATCGACCTCGTCTGCTACCGCCGCCTCGGCCACAACGAGCAGGACGAGCCGATGGTCACCCAGCCGCTGATGTATCGCCGCATCCACACCCATCCGACCTCGCGCAAGGTCTACGCCGACCGGCTGATTGCCGAGGGCGTGATTACCGAAGCCGAGGCCGCGCAGATGGTCAGCGGGTTCCGCGATGCGCTGGATCACGGCTACCACACCAACAAGACCATCCTCTCCAACTACAAGCCGCCGTTCGAGACCGACTGGAGCCCGTACAAGGGTACCAAGTGGAATGAAAACGACGATACCCGGCTGCCGCTGGAGAAGCTGCAGGGGCTGGCGCGCAAGGTCTGCGAAGTGCCGGCCAGCCTCAAGCTGCATCCGCGCGTCGAAAAAATCATGCAGGACCGCCGGTTGATGGCTGAAGGCAAGCTGCCGCTGGACTGGGGCATGGCGGAGACGCTGGCCTATGCCACGCTGCTGACCGAAGGTTATTCGGTGCGGCTGTGCGGCCAGGACTCCGGCCGCGGCACGTTTTTCCACCGCCATGCGGTGCTCCATGACCAGGGCCGCGAACGCTGGGACGAGGGCACTTACGTGCCGCTGCGCCACCTCGCACCGGACCAGGGTGATTTCGTGGTCATTGACTCGGTGCTGTCGGAAGAGGCGGTGCTCGGTTTTGAATACGGTTATTCCACCTCCGGTCCGAAAGAACTGGTGATCTGGGAAGCGCAATACGGCGACTTCGTCAACGGCGCGCAAGTGGTGATCGACCAGTTCATCGCTTCGGGCGAAGTGAAGTGGGGCCGCATGTGCGGCCTGACCATGATGCTGCCGCACGGCTATGAGGGCGCGGGTCCGGAACATTCGTCGGGCCGCATCGAGCGCTTCCTGCAACTGTGCGCCGACTACAACATGCAGGTCTGCGTGCCGGCAACGCCGGTGCAGATGTACTATTTGCTGCGCCGGCAAATGGTGCGGCCGCATCGCAAGCCGCTGATCATCTTTTCGCCGAAAAGCCTGCTGCGCCACAAGGAATCGGTGTCGCCGCTGGAAGAGTTTGCCAATGACAAATTCAAGCCGGTCAACGAAGACTGGGATTCGCGCGAGATTGATCCGGATAAGGTTGAACGGGTGATTTTCTGCAGCGGCAAGGTCTATTACGACCTTCGAAATGAACGTCGCACGCGGGCCATCCCCAATTTGCCTTTGGTGCGCATGGCGCAGCTCTATCCGTTTGCGCATGACGAATTCCGCGCGCAGATCGTACGCTACAAAAACGCCAAGGAAATCGTCTGGTGTCAGGAAGAGCCGCGCAATCAGGGTTCGTGGCGGCATATCCAGCATTACCTGATGCGCCACCTGTTGCCGCATCAGCAGTTGTATTACGCCGGACGGGATTCATCGGCGTCGCCGGCGGCGGGGTACAAGTCGCTGCACGAGAAGCAGCAGAAGGAGCTGGTTAATCAGGCTCTGACGCTGTCCGGTGGCAGCCAGCCACTTGCCTTTGCCCCGCGGCCTTTGGCTGCCGGTGAAGAGCATTAAAATTATTAAATAAAATCATAGGTTTACGGAGTAATCATGCTTGTTGATGTGAAAGTGCCCCAACTCTCGGAGTCCGTTGCCGAGGCGACCCTCGTGTCGTGGCACAAAAAGGCCGGTGAATACGTCAAACGCGACGAGAACCTGGTGGATATCGAGACCGACAAGGTGGTGCTCGAAACTCCGGCGCCGCAGGCCGGCGTACTGGTGAAGATCGTCAAGGCCGATGGCAGCACGGTGACCAGCAACGAGATCATCGCCACCATCGATACCGATGCCAAACCCGAGGCGGGCAAGGCCGAAGCAGTGGCTGTCGCAGCGGCGACTCCGGCAGCCGCTCCGGCGAAAGCAGCCGCAGCTTCGCCGGCGATGCCTTCAGCGCAAAAAATGGCCGCCGAAAAGAACATCGATACGGGTTCCCTCAGCGGCACCGGTCGTGGCGGCCGGGTCACCAAAGGCGATGTCATCCAGGCCGCGCAGGGTGGCGCCAAAGCGCCAACTGCGGCTCCGGCTCCGGCAGCGGCGCGGGCGATGCCTGCGGTCGATATGGGCGACCTTGGTGAGCGTCCCGAGCAGCGCGTGCCGATGTCGCGCCTGCGTGCACGCATCGCCGAGCGCCTGGTGCAGTCGCAGTCCACTGCGGCCATCCTGACCACGTTCAACGAGGTCAACATGCAGCCGGTGATGGAGATGCGCGCCAAGTACAAGGACAAGTTCGAGAAGGAACATGGCGTGAAGCTCGGCTTCATGTCGTTCTTCGTCAAGGCGGCCGTACATGCGCTGAAAAAATATCCGGTGGTCAACGCCTCGATCGATGGCAGCGACATTGTCTATCACGGCTATTTCGATATCGGCATTGCCGTGGGCAGCCCGCGCGGACTGGTGGTGCCGATCCTGCGCAACTGCGACCAGATGAGCCTCGCCGACATCGAAAAGCAGATCGCCGAATACGGCAAGCGCGCGCAGGACGGCAAGCTGACCATGGAAGAATTGACCGGCGGCACGTTCTCGATTTCCAACGGCGGCACCTTTGGTTCGATGCTGTCGACGCCAATCATCAATCCGCCGCAGAGCGCGATCCTCGGCGTGCATGCGACCAAGGACCGCCCGGTGGTGGAGAACGGCCAGATCGTGATCCGGCCGATGAACTACCTCGCGCTGTCCTACGACCACCGCATTATCGACGGCCGCGAAGCCGTGCTGGCGCTGGTGGCGATGAAGGATGCGCTGGAAGACCCGGCGCGTCTGCTGCTGGATATTTGAAGCGGCGACTGATTTCGGTGATTAAGTGATTAAGTGATTAAGTAATTCGGTGATTCGAATGCGCGAATTCCCCGGGATCACAATCACTCAGTCACCTAATCACCTAATCACTAATCACCCGTTACCATTGACTAATCACATATCGTTCCTGAAAAATGGCTAAAAACTTCGACGTAGTCGTAATCGGCGCCGGTCCCGGCGGTTACATTGCAGCCATCCGCGCTGCCCAGCTCGGCATGCAGGTCGCCTGCATCGACGAGTGGAGCACGCCGGACGGCAAACCCGCACCGGGCGGCACCTGCACCAATGTCGGCTGCATTCCGTCGAAAGCGCTGCTGCAGTCCTCGGAAAATTACGAACACGCCGGTCACGCCTTTGCCGACCACGGCATCCAGGTCAAGGGTCTGTCGATCGACGTCGGCCAGATGCTCCAGCGCAAGGACAAGGTCGTCAAACAGAACAACGACGGCATTCTTTACCTGCTCAAGAAAAACAAGATCACGTTTTTCCACGGCAAGGGTGCTTTTGCCGGCGGCGCGGCTGGCGCCTGGCAGATCCAGGTATCGGGAAAAACCGCCGATGTGCTGACCGCCAAACACGTGATCCTTGCGACGGGTTCCAATCCGCGTGCGTTGCCGGATGTGCCGTTCGACAACAAGCTGGTGCTCGACAATGCCGGCGCGCTGGCGATTGCCGAAACCCCGAAAAAACTCGGCGTGATCGGTGCCGGTGTGATCGGCCTCGAAATGGGCAGCGTATGGCGTCGCCTGGGTGCGGAAGTGACCGTGCTCGAAGCGTTACCGGCATTCCTCGGCGCAGTCGACGAGCAGGTCGCCAAGGAAGCGCAAAAGATCTTCACCAAGCAGGGCCTGGCGATCCATACCGGGGTCAAGGTCGGCAAGATCACTGCGAAGAAAAATGTCACGATCGAATATACCGACAGCGCGGGCGCAGCCCAGACGCTGGTGGTGGACAAGCTCATTGTTTCAATCGGGCGCGTGCCGAATACGCAGGGCCTCAATGGCAACGCCGTTGGCCTCAAACTCGACGAACGCGGGTTCATCGCCGTTGATGGCGATTGCAAGACCAACCTGGGTAATGTCTGGGCGGTCGGCGACGTTGTGCGCGGACCGATGCTGGCGCACAAGGCCGAAGAAGAGGGCGTGGCCGTTGCCGAGCGCATCGCCGGCAAGCACGGCCATGTTGATTTCAATACCGTGCCGTGGGTGATCTACACCTCGCCGGAAATCGCCTGGGTGGGCAAGACCGAGCAGCAGTTGAAGCAGGAAGGCATCAAGTATCGCGCCGGCTCGTTCCCGTTCATGGCCAATGGTCGTGCCCGTGCGCTGGGTGACACCACCGGTTTTGTCAAATTCCTTGCCGATGAGCGCACTGACCGCATTCTCGGTGTACACATCATCGGGCCCATGGCCTCCGAATTGATTGCCGAGGCGGTGGTGGCGATGGAGTTCGGCGCCTCATCGGAAGACATCGCGATGATCTGCCATGCCCATCCGTCGCTGTCCGAAGCGATGAAGGAGGCGGCTCTGGCGGTGGATAACAGGACGCTGAACCTGTAACCCCGAAGTTCCGTTCGACTTTGTCCGCCGATTTCGTCCAGTTCCTGCGGGACCGTGCCGCCGAGCACGGTTTCGCACCGGATGAGGCTCAGCATATCGCTGCGCAGGAACTGCAGCGTGTCCACGAAGACCTTGATCATCGTGAGCAACGCCGCGGCCTGCTGAGCTTTCTCAGCCGCAACCGGGTCATCCGCGGCGTCTATCTGTGGGGCGGGGTCGGTCGCGGCAAGAGCTTCCTGATGGACAGCTTCTTTGCCTTCGTGCCGGACGTCACCAAGAAGCGCGTGCATTTCCATCGCTTCATGCAGGAAATCCACAAAGGTCTGACCAAACACCAGGGGCAGGCCGATCCAATGTCGCTGATCGCCCACGACATCGCTGATGAAGTGCAAATCCTGTGCCTTGACGAGTTTCATGTCACCGACATCACCGATGCAATGCTGATGCGGCGTCTGCTCGAAGGGCTGATGGTTGAGGGCGTGGTATTGCTGACCACATCCAATTTCGCGCCCACCGAGCTGTATCAACACGGCTTGCAGCGCGTGCAGTTCCTCCCCGCGATTGATTTGATCCTGGATCGCATGACGGTGGTCAACGTCGATGCCGGCACCGACTACCGCTTGCGTGAACTGGAGAAGGCGGGCACTTATCATCTCGGCGCTGATGCCGATCGCCATCTGGATGAAGGTTTTACGCATATCTCCAGCGGCGCCGAAGACAATGCGCCGCTGGAGATCGAAGACCGGCTGATCCGCGTGCGGCGGCAGGCGCCGGGCATTGTCTGGTTCGATTTCGAGGAACTCTGTGCGGGTCCGCGTGGCAAACCGGATTACATTGAACTCGCGCGCCGGTATCACACGGTGCTGATCTCGGCGGTGCCGTGTTTCACGCCGGATGACGGCAACATACTGCGGCGGTTTGTGTGGCTGGTCGATGAGTTTTATGATCGCCGGGTGAAGCTGATGCTGGGTGCCGCAGTGCCTGTTGATGATCTGGTCGCCGCGGCAGCGGACAGCGACGGTTTTCAGGCGCATTTGAATGCATCACTCAAGGAGCGATTGGCCAGTCGCCTTACCGAAATGCAGACACACCAGTATCTGGCTCAACCCCATCTGCCATGATGGTTCCATCAAATCCTGCCGGCAGTCCGGAACACTTTTCTCATTCAAGGTCCAAGATATGCAAATGATACAAAAGCAATCAACAAAAACGTT
This sequence comes from uncultured beta proteobacterium, assembly GCA_903933915.1. Classification (GTDB taxonomy): domain Bacteria; phylum Pseudomonadota; class Gammaproteobacteria; order Burkholderiales; family SG8-41. Next base: position 12,308 of record CAIZLW010000207.1, read on the forward strand.
TTTTTCGCTGATGATTATTTTTCTGTCAGCTGTTGCTGTGGTGGCGCATGCACAGGAATATCCTTCCAAGCCGATTCGCGCGATTGTGCCTTTTGTTGCCGGTGGGCCAACTGACATCATGGCGCGGGCGCTGGGTCAGAAACTTTCTGCTGCATTCGGCAAGCAGGTCATTATTGACAATCGTGCTGGTGGCGGTGGCCTGATTGCAGCGACCATGGCCAAGGAATCACCGGCGGACGGCTATACGATTTTCTTTGGAACCATCAGCACGCTGGCCACCAATGTCGCAACCAGTAAAAAGTTGCCGTATGACCCGCTCAAGGATTTCGCACCAATTACGCTGACGTCCTCGAATCCTTATTTCATGGTGGTGCATCCGTCGGTGCCGGCAAATTCCGTGAAGGAATTCATGGCGCTGGCCAAAGCTAAACCCGGGCAAATCACCTACGCTTCTTCGGGGGCTGGCGGTGGTTCACATATGGCGATGGAGTTGTTCCGTACGATGGCCAATCTGGACATGCTCCACATCCCGTACAAGGGCTCTGGTCAATCCGTCACCGAAGTTGTGGCCGGCCAGGTGCAAATGACCTTCATTCAGCCATCCATCACCATTTCCCAGGCCAAGGCGGGCAAACTTAAAGTCCTGGCAGTAACCAGCAAGAATCGTCTGGCCTCATGGAAAGAGGCGCCGCCCATCGGCGATTCAGTGCCTGGGTATGAGGCTAATTCCTGGCAAGGTGTGGTGGCTCCCGCCGGAACTCCCAAGCCCATCATCAACCGCTTGCACACGGAGATTGTCAAAGCGCTCCGATCACCGGAAATAACCGGCCGCCTTGTCGCCGAAGGTTCAGAGATCGGTGGTATTTCTCCGGATGAGTTTGGTCGATATATCCGGACTGAAATCACCAAATGGAAAAAAGTGGTTGTTGATGCGAAGATACAGCTTGAGTGAAAACACACAGCGCAAATAAGAAGCGGGCCAAAAAACGGCCCGTTTTTTATTTGCGGAGGCCAACGGCTGCTCAAGACTTCGGGCAATGCATGGATCAATTTCGAGAAGTTTCGAGGCGCTCAGATTACAGTGAACAGTCACGACGCCACCATACGGCGCTGATCCGGGCTGCCCCATACTTTTCTTTCAATGACTACGACGTGCAACGTGCGGTTTTGTGGATAATCGATAAGTTCTATGATTGGTGGGTTGGGCGGAGGCCACAGGCAGCAACGGTTTTCAGAGGCATCTGAATGCTTCATTCAAAATGCAGTCGACCAGTGGCCAGAGCGGAATCCAGCCTCATCAACACCTGGCACAACCCCATTTATCTTGAGGGCGTTATGGAACACTGTAAAGCTTACAGAATATTTAATGAAAACAATGGTATAGCCGGCCGCATTGCAGATGTTCCAACTGCGGAGATCGGTCGTGGCGAAGTCGTGTTGCAGACCGCGTTTTCCAGCGTGAACTTCAAGGATGCGCTGGCGGCCACCGGTGTCGGTGGCAAAATCATCCGCAACTATCCGCTGATCGGCGGCATCGATGCGGCGGGTACCGTGTTGAGTTCCAGTGATGCGCGCTTCAAGGCGGGCGACGAAGTCATCTGCACCAGTTACGACATGGGCGTGGCCCACGATGGCGGGTATTCCGGCCTTTGCCGCGTGCCTGCGGACTGGGTGGTGCCGTTGCCCAAAGGGCTGTCGTTGTTTGATGCGATGGCGCTCGGGACCGCGGGTTACACCGCAGGATTGGCCGTCGAATTGCTGGAATTGAATGGCATGACGCCGGCAGCGGGTAAAGTGCTGGTCAACGGTGCCACCGGCGGCGTGGCCAGTCTGGCGATCGACATGCTGGCGGGCAAAGGGTATGCGGTGACGGCAATCACCGGCAAGACTGCTGAGCATGATTATTTGCGTGGTCTGGGTGCGGCCGAAATTCTCGACCGCAACACCATGGAATTCGGCACGCGGCCGCTGGAAAAGCCGCTATGGGCCGCTGCTTTTGATTCCGTCGGTGGTGATCAGCTGGGCTGGCTGACGCGCACCATGCAGCCGCATGGCGTGATCGGCAGTTTCGGCAACGCCGGCGGCATTGAACTTAAAACCAACGTGCTGCCGTTCATACTGCGCGGCGTGCGTCTGATTGGCGTGGACTCTGTGGCGACGCCGATGGCGCTGCGCAAAAAAGTCTGGGGACGACTGGCCACCGATCTGAAGCCGCGCCATCTCGATGCCATCGCCCATACGATCAGCCTGACTGATTTACCCGGGTATTTCGAGCGCATGATCAAAGGCGAAATCCGCGGTCGCGCCGTGGTCAGGATTTTGTAAGACCCTGCGGGGGATAATGTCCCCGCGGGCGACGTAACCATTCCAATGCAGTTATTCCAAAAATAGCGCCGCCCCGGCCAATCACTGGAGGGGATATGGGCGCCTACGCCGATTTTCATCGTCGTTCCATCGAGGACCGCGAAGCGTTCTGGACGGAAGAGGCGCAGCGCATCCATTGGCATCGTCCTTTTGACCAGGTTCTGGATTACAGCAAGCCGCCGTTTCCCAAGTGGTTCGTCGGCGGTCAGACCAATCTCTGTTACAACGCCATCGACCGCCACCTCGATGCCCGCGGCGACCAGCCGGCGCTGGTTTATATCTCCACCGAAACCGATACCCAACGCAGCTACACCTATCGTGAGCTGCATGCGGCGGTTAATGCCTGTGCTGCGGTGATTGCCGCGCAGGGCGTCGGGCGTGGCGACCGTGTGCTGATTTACATGCCGATGATTGCGGAGGCGGCGTTTGCGATGCTCGCCTGCGCACGCATCGGTGCCGTGCATTCCGTGGTATTCGGCGGGTTTGCCGCGGCGAGCTGCGCGACCCGTATCGATGATGCCAAACCAAAGCTGCTGATCACCGCGGATGCCGGTTTGCGCGGCGGCAAGGCCATCCACTACAAACCTCTGGTTGACGAAGCGGTGAGTCTGGCCAAACATCAGCCGCAAAAAGTGCTGGTGGTCAATCGCGGCATCGACAAGGCCATCACGATGATGCCGGGGCGTGACGTGGATTATGCCGAGCAGGTGAAGCGCCATGGCAATACCGCTGTGCCGGTGGCCTGGCTGGAATCCAGCGAACCTTCCTACATCCTCTATACCTCGGGCACCACCGGCAAGCCCAAGGGGGTGCAGCGCGACACCGGCGGTTACGCGGTGGCGCTGGCGAGTTCGATGGAGCATATCTACTGCGGCAAACCCGGCGAGACCATGTTCACCACCTCCGACGTCGGCTGGGTGGTAGGGCATTCGTACATCGTCTATGGCCCGCTGATCCACGGCATGACCACCATATTGTATGAAGGCCTGCCGATCCGGCCGGACGCCGGCATCTGGTGGAAAATCGTGCAGGAGCAGAAGGTGTCGGTGATGTTTTCATCGCCGACTGCCGCGCGTGTGCTGAAAAAACAGGATCCGGCGTATCTGAAAAAATACGACCTGTCGTCACTGCGCTATCTGTTCCTGGCCGGTGAGCCGCTGGACGAACCGACCCATCGCTGGATACACGATGCCATCGGCAAGCCGGTGATCGACCATTACTGGCAGACTGAAACCGGCTGGCCGATTCTGTCGCTGGCGCCGGGCATCGAAAAAGCCAACGTCAAATATGGCAGCCCTGGTTTTCCGGTTTATGGCTATGACCTGAAACTGCTGCGCGAAGCCGATGCAACCGAGGCTTTGCCCGGCGAGAAGGGCGTGCTGACCATCAAGCCGCCGCTGCCGCCGGGTTGCATGACCACGGTGTGGGGCGACGATGAACGTTTCGTCAATACCTACTTCAGAACCTTTCCCAAGCTGTTGTTGTATTCGACATTCGACTGGGGCGTTCGCGACAAGGAGGGTTATACCTTCATCCTCGGCCGTACCGATGACGTGATCAATGTCGCCGGTCACCGCATCGGTACTCGTGAAATCGAGGAGGCGGTGCAATCCCATGCCAACATCGCCGAGGTTGCGGTGGTCGGCGTGGCTGATGCTTTGAAGGGGCAGATACCGCTGGCGTTCGCTGTGGTCAAGGATGCCTCCCGGCTCAATACCGAGGCTGATCGCAAACGGCAGGAAAAAGAGATCATGGATGCCGTCGATCATCATCTGGGTGCCATTGCGCGGCCGCAGCGTGTGCTGTTCGTCAATGCGCTGCCGAAAACCCGCTCCGGCAAGCTGTTGCGGCGATCGCTGCAGGCGCTGGCCGAGGGGCGTGACCCCGGCGACTTGACGACCATTGAGGATCCGGCGGCGCTGGAGCAGATCCGCGGCGTGTTAAGTGAATGACAAGCAAGGAGCAGAAAATTGTATAAGTTATTGATTATATTGTTATTTTTATTAAGTCCTGCAATCCAGGCGGCGGATTACCCGGTGCGGCCGATACGTCTGGTGGTGGCCTATGCGCCAGGCGGCACCACCGACTTTGCCGCGCGTGTCACCGCCCCCAAACTGGGTGAGTTGCTGGGCCAGACGGTTGTTGTCGACAACCGGCCCGGCGCCGGTTCATTGCTGGGCAGCGATGTGGTGGCGAAGGGCGCTCCGGATGGCTATACCTTGCTGATGGCGGACACTGCTTTCGGTATCATTCCCGCGATCTATGCCAAGTTGCCGTTCAATGTGCAGAAGGACTTTGCCGCGATTACCCAAGTGATGAGCGTACCCAATGCGCTGGTCGTGCATCCTGCAGTTGCCGCGCGCAGCGTGAAGGAAATCGTGGAACTGGCAAAAGCCAAACCCGGGCAACTGACTTTCGGCTCCGGCGGCGTCGGCACACCCCTGCACATGGCTGGTGAGCAACTGAAGGTGGCTGCCGGCATCAACATGCTGCATGTGCCGCACAAGGGCGCAGCACCGGCGATGACCAGTCTGCTCGGCGGACAGATCACCATGGTGTTTCCGACGCTGACGCTGGCGGTACCGCAGGTCCGCACGGGCAAGGTGCGTGCGCTGGCAGTGACCAGTGCAAAGCGCGTCGCGGCCTTGTCCGATGTGGCGACGACTGCAGAGGCTGGTTTTCCCATGGTCGACGCGACATCATGGTTCGGACTGGTGGCGCCGGCACAGGTGCCGCGGCCGATACTGAATCGCCTGGGCGTTGAAACCGCAAAGGTGCTTAAATTGGCTGAAGTGCGTGAGCGAATCGAAGCGCAGCACGGCGATGTTGTCGGTAACACGCCCAGCGATTTCGCAAAATTCATTGCAAGCGAAATTGCCAACTGGACCAAAGTAGCCAAGGCGGGCAACATCAAGGCCGATTAAAGGCATCGCATTACTGGTGCTGCAACTGTGCGGCAGAATAAGTCCGCCGCATTTCATTTTCGATCAAGCGTATCCACATGAATTATGGCAAATCACTGACCGTGCACCCGGTGCGCAACGGTCTGGGCATCATCGCACTTCGCGCATTCGAACCCGGCGATCTGCTGTGCCGGGTCCGCGGACGTATCGTCACCGCCAATCAGGTCTGGCGGTACTGGAAAAAGGATCGCCGTCGCGGCGAGAACTGCTTTCGCTACGACGCGGATCACTATCTCGACCCGGAAGGCGAAATCGGCGCCTATGCCAATCACGCCTGCAATCCGAATGCGCGGGTCGTGCGCACACCCCGCGGCATTTACCTGCGCGCGCTTAAACCGATCGCCGCGGGCCGCGAGATTACCCATGACTATTCGACGCTGCTCGGCGCCGACGATGTCTGGACCATGAAGTGCAACTGCGGCGAACGCAACTGCCGGCGCATCGTCGCCAATGTCGCCAGGCTTCCTGCTGTGGTGATGCGGCGGTATCAACGCCTCAACGCAATCCCGGCGTTTATCCTCAAGACTATGACCTCCTGATTCACGGGGTATTGCAGTCTCGAAATGCGGTCCTGCCTTATGGGGCGGCGCAGCATTTTTGGTGATGACCTCTCGCCTTGATTCAGATCAAAGCGTAAAAACGACCCAGCGAAAAGAATAGGCGCTATCCAACAGGAGGAGCGGGCGCCATGCTTCAGGTGCGGTTTCACGGCCGGGGTGGTCAGGGTGTGGTGACAGCGGCCGAGATGCTGTCGATTGCCGCATTCGAACAGGGCCGTCATGCGATGGCGTTTCCCAGTTTCGGTTCGGAGCGCACCGGTGCCCCGGTAGTCGCTTTCTGCCGCATTGATGACCGCGAGATCCGTCTGCGCGAACCGATACTCGCACCGGATGTGCTGATCATCCAGGATCCCACCTTGCTGCATCAGGTCGATGTTTTCCAGGGATTGCACCCCGATGGTTACGTACTGATCAACAGCACGCGCAGTTTTGACGAGCTCGGTGTCGGTGATATCGCCCAGCGCTTCCGCCATGAACGGCTAACCCACGTTCCTGCGACTGAAATCGCGATGAAACATCTGGGCCGCCCGATGGCCAATGCGGTGCTGCTGGGCGGATTTGCCGCGCTCTCGGGCCTGATCACGCTCGACGCCGTTTCGCATGCCATTCGCGACAAATTCAGCGGCAAGATCGCCGAAGGTAATGTCGCCGCCGCCGCCGAGGCTTACGCATACATCAAGAACGAATTATTGGAGTTGAGCCATGCAAAAGCAGATTGAGGGCTCGCGTGCGGTGGCAGAGGCCGTTGCCCTGTGCCGGCCCGAAGTCATCTGTGCTTATCCGATCTCGCCGCAGACCCACATTGTCGAAGGACTGGGCGAGCTGGTGAAAAGCGGGGAACTCAATCCCTGCGAATTCATCAACGTCGAAAGCGAATTTGCGGCGATGAGCGTAGCCATCGGCGCCTCGGCTGCCGGTGCGCGCAGTTATACCGCGACCGCCAGCCAAGGGCTGCTGTTCATGGCAGAAGCTATCTACAACGCCTCGGGTCTCGGTTTGCCGATTGTGATGACGGTCGCCAATCGTGCCATCGGTGCGCCGATCAATATCTGGAACGATCACAGCGATTCGATGAGCCAGCGCGACTGCGGCTGGATCCAGCTGTTTGCCGAGAGCAATCAGGAAGCGTTGGACTTGCATATCCAGGCATTCAAGCTCGGCGAGGAATTATCGATGCCGGTGATGGTGTGCATGGACGGCTTCATCCTGACCCATGCCTACGAGCGGGTGGATATGCCGGCACAGGCCGAGGTGGATGCTTTTTTGCCGGCCTATGAGCCACGTCAGGTGCTGGATCCGGCGGATCCGGTATCCATCGGTGCGATGGTCGGGCCCGAGGCTTTTATGGAGGTGCGTTATCTCGCGCATGCCAAGCAGACGATGGCGCTGGAGCGCATTCCGCAGATCGCGGCTGAATTTGCGCAGCGATTCGGCCGCAACTCCGGCGGGCTGGTGCGCAGCTACCGCTGCGAGGATGCCGAAACCATCGTGGTCGCGCTGGGCTCGGTGCTGGGCACGCTGAAGGATACGGTTGATGAGCTGCGCAATGACGGGCAGAAAGTCGGAGTGCTGGGCATCCACTCGTTCCGGCCGTTCCCGCTGGCCGCAGTACGTGCGGTTCTGCAATCGGCGAAGCGGGTGGTGGTGCTGGAGAAAAGTTTCTCCGTCGGGCTGGGCGGCGTGGTGTCGACCGACGTGCGCCTGGCACTGTCAGGACTGCAACTGCATGGTTACACCGTCGTTGCCGGACTGGGTGGTCGGGCGATCACCAAAGCATCACTGAGTCGTACCTTGCGCGAGGCTATCGCCGATAAACTACAGCCGCTGACCTTCATGGATCTGGACTGGGGCATCGTCAACCGTCAGTTGGCGCGTGAAGCCGCGACCCGGCGCAGCGGACCCATTGCCGAGAATCTGCTGCGCGATGTCGGCACTGTCGCTTCGAAGGTGCAC
>CAIZLW010000208.1 GCA_903933915.1 uncultured beta proteobacterium
CATTGGTTTTCAGAAACGGCAGCATGGCGGCGCCTGCTGCAACGGCACCCGCTGATTTAAGAAGTTCGCGACGGTTCATCTGGCATCCCTTTCGTGGTCGACCGCATTTCAAGCGGTATACAAGCTTGGATGCAAGACGCGTGCCACGGCCCCGTAAAAACCAAAATATCAATAAATATTATTTAAAAACAATTAGTTAACAAGATCAGCATGGGGGGGGAAAGAGACGCCGGAAGCAGCACCGCTTCGGGGCATGAGGGGTGTCCAACGGTGCGCCGTGGTGCGCAACGATGCATGCAAGCGACCACAAAATCCATCCTGCGGATAGCGATCCCGCAACGGGACTTCCTTCGGGCGAATCCGCCCTACAACACTGCAGTGCTGTTGTAGCCCGGATGAAGGCCGCAGGCCGGAATCCGGGGAGAAGCACCGTTGTCATTTTTCTCAACGCCGGTCCCGGATGTCATCCGGGCTACAACACCAGCGCCCAAGGCAAGCCAGCCGCACAGCGACGAGCCTGCCGAACACCCCCTTCTGAGCCGCCGAGTAGCACAGCGCGGCCGGGGGAAGTCGGCCAGCACTGGGCGAGCCGCCCAAGCATCGGCCGCATCACCACCTTCGCCCGCCCAAAGCATGGCTAATAGAAGAGTGCTGGCGCGAGTTGCGCGCCCCGAAGGAAGTCACCTTGGGTGGGAGCCGCGGTCCGCGCGAGCAGCGCAGGGAACCCCGGAGGGGCGGTTCAGCAGGGCTGACTTCTTTTGCTTACTTTACTTGGCGGAGCAAGAGAAATGACTGGCCGCCGGGCCACCCCGGCGACCTTGAAGCACCAGCGAATCAATAAACAAAACGCTTAAACCGGATCCCAACTAAACACATCCTGATTCCGCTCCAGCGGATAAAAATCCGGCCTGAACGCCGGCAGCGCGATCTCCGCAATCGCCTGTGGTGTCCAGCCCTCGCTGCGCTGCATGCCGCGAATCGGTCGCGACTGGCTCATCAGGAAGATTTCGTTCATGCGTGTGTAAAAGATCTGGGCGTTGACGTCTTTCGCGGCATCGCTGGCGAGGAACACCGCCAGCGGCGCGTTTTTGTCCGGCGTGACCATCTGCCGCTGCGCTACCCGCGCCGCTTTATCCGGCGTGTTCGAAGGAATGGAACCTGTCATGCGGGTCCAGGCGGAAGGCGCGATGCAGTTGGAGCGCACGTTAAAACGCTGCATGTCGAGCGCGATGTGTTTGGACAGCATCACCATGCCGGCCTTGGCCGCGCCGTAGTTGGCCTGACCGACGTTGCCGGCCAAACCCGAGTTGGAAATCATGTGCACGAAACTGCCGCCGTTCTGCTCGCGGAAAAACGGCGCAGCGGCGCGACTCATGTTGAAGGCGCCGTAGAGGATGACCTTGATCACCGAATCCCAGTCATCGAAAGTCATCTTGTGGAAAATCACGTCGCGCAGGATGCCGGCGTTGTTGACCACGCTGTCGACCCGGCCGAAGGTGTCGACCGCCGTCTGCACGATGCGCTGCGCGGCGTCAAAATCGGCGACGCTGTCGTAGCTGGCGACGGCTTCGCCGCCATTTTTCCTGATGAGTTGCACCACCTCTTCCGCCGGCGTCTGGTCGGCGCCCTCACCGGCCAGCGAGGTGCCGATATCGTTGACGACAACCTTAGCACCCTCTTTTGCCATCATCAATGCAATGTCACGGCCGATCCCGCGACCCGCGCCAGTGACAACCACAACCTTGCCTGCAACAATACCTTCGCTCATTTCACATTCTCCGAAAATACAATCTGAAAACGTCGCTGCGCAAGCCGACACGCCGGCAGCAACCGTTACTCGCCCTTGATACCCGCAATACCTGCAACCTTCACCCACTTTTCCATTTCACTGATGACGTGTTTACCCAGTTCTTCAGGCGTCTTGGTCATCGGCTCCGCGCCCTCGTTGATCAGCCGTTTCGAGGTCTCGGGATTTTCAAGAACGACCTTCAGTTCTTCGTTGAGACGCTTGATGATGGCCGGCGATGTGCCGCGTGGCGCTACAATTCCCCACCAGTTGCCAGTGTCGTAACCGGGAACACCGCTTTCCGCAATCGTCGGCATGTCCGGCAAGGTAATACTGCGCTTGGCACCACTGGTCGCCAGGCCGCGCAGTTTGCCGGAGCGAATGTGACCGATGGCCTGAATCAGCGATGACAGGCAAACATGCGCCTGTCCGCCTATCGTTGCAATCAGCGCCGGTCCGCCGCCCTTGTACGGCACATGCAGCATCTTGGTGCCGGTCATGTGTTTCAAGAGTTCAGTTCCGAAGTGCGCATTGCTGCCTACACCCGTAGACGCATAAACCAGAAAGTCCGGCTTTGACTTGGCCAGTGCGATCAGTTCCGCCACCGATTTCACCGGCAGACTGTTATTGACCGCCAGCACGTTGGGGCCGCTACCGAGCATGCCGACCCAGGCAAAGGCCTTCTTGGGGTCATACGGCAGCTTGTGAATGATGGGATTGGTGGTGAACGACGTTGAGATCACCAGCAGCGTGTAGCCATCGGGTTGCGACGTGGCCGCAATTTCAGTGCCGATAATGGAGTTGCCGCCGGCACGGTTGTCGATCACAACCTGCTTGCCGAGACGATCACCGAGTCCGACGCCGACAAGACGTCCGACAATATCGTTACTGCCACCCGGCGGAAACGGCACGATCAGCCGTACTGGCCGGTTGGGATAAGCCTGCGCCGCAGCGATGCCCGGCATCGCACAGGCAAACATAATTGCAGTCGCAACAAGACGCGTGACACTACGCATTCCGGACGTGCGGTTCATGGTGACTCCTCCCCCGAATTAAACGCCTCAATCACTGCAAATCAGAAACCCCGGACTGCCCCTTGCAGGGTCTTATGCTGTCCGGGTTTCTGCGTTCATCAGAAGTGCAGTTGCAGATTTGCAGCCTTGGCCAGCTTGCGCCATTTCTCGACTTCGGCGCGTATCGTGGCCGTGTACTCTTCAGGTGTTGAACCGACCGGTGTCGAACCGTCTGCAGTCAGCTTCTTGACGACTTCCGGATCCTTCAGCGCCACAATAATTCCGGCGTTGATCTTGCTGATGATCGGCTTCGGAATTTTGGCGCTGCCGATGATTCCGTACATCTGGTCGACGTTGTAGCCGGGAATACCGCTTTCCGCGACGGTGGGAATGTCCGGTACCGCTGGCGAACGCTTGCTGGCGGTGATCGCAATCACCCGCAGACGGTTGGTCTGCATATGCGGGCGCACACCAAACAGCGTGCCGAAACCAACCTGCACTTCACCACTCAGATTGGCGACAATCCCGGCTGCGGACCCCTTGAACGGCACGTGCGTCATTTTGGTCTTGGCCATGTAATCGAACAGTTCACCGGCCAGATGCTGCAGGCCACCGGTACCCGACGAGCTGTAGTTCAGCTTGCCCGGGTTGGCCTTGGCGTAAGCGATCAACTCGTTGACGCTCTTCGCCGGAACCGAGGGATTCAGATACACCGCATAAAACAGCGAAGTCGCCTGCGAGATGCCTTGCAGGTCCTTGGTCAGGTCGTACGGCAGATTGGGATTCGTCGCCGAATTGACATGCATGGACGCCGAAATCAGGCAGATCGTGTAGCCATCAGGCGGCGCCTTGGCGGTCAGATCAACGCCAATTGCGCCGGCCGCACCGGTGCGGTTGTCCACAACGACCTGCTGGTTCCATTGGTCGCCGAGGTGCTTGGCGATGATGCGAGCCGTGGCATCGGTACCTGCACCCGGCGTGAACGGTCCGATCATGCGCACCGGCTTGTTGGGATAGTTCTTGACCACGTCTGCGGCCCAAGTGACCGAGGTCGCTGCTGCCAGCACGGCGACGGTAAGCGCTCCTGCGACCCGATTGAAATTCAGCTTCATGGTATTGCTCCTCTTCAGATATGTTTTTTGGTGATTCATGGCATGCAATTCAATCCCGGCGCGCCATACAAAACAGCGCTACGGGTGGCGTCGAACCTCCTACCAACATGGAACAGAGTACTGCAAATCGGAATATCCCGAAAAACTCTTAAATAATTGATTAAATTATATTTTTTTGAATGCGAGCCTTGCTGTCGCGCAACCAGGCTGCAACCGACGCTGCATTCTGCGCCGCTGGCATCAATACTGAGAGTTCCGCTTTGGGCAACAGTTCACGCAAGGCTTGCGCGGAAGATGCAGAGTGCGATGCATCATCTCCGGACATGATGAATGCCGGCAGTTGCATGGCCAGCAGTTCTTCACCGGTGGCGCCCGACGGCAGGGTGTCACTGAACAAGTTGTCGCGCGACTGGACGACAACTGCACGATAGGCTTCAACATCCTGCTGCAGGTAATGCGCCGCAAAACCGGCATCGTGTTTGATGGGCGCCGACCACGGCCCCGCCTCCGGGTCATTCCAGAACAGTCCCGACTGCTTCGCGCGTTCCGCAACAGCTGCGAATCCATGCGCCTTCAGATAATCAAGGTGTTTATCGAAGTTGCTGCGGGCCTTCATCATCCAGCGATAGCCGCCTACCGGCCAGTGCAACAACAGGCCGCGCACTCGCTGCGGATACCGTGCGCCAATTGCCAGTGCAACCGAAACCCCCATGCAGCCGCCGACCACAAACGCCCGGTCGATTTTCAGGTGGTCCAGCAATGCCACCGCGTGACGCGCATAAGCAGCCCAGGTCAAAGGCTCGATACGCCCGCCCGACTCCCCGGCCTCACGGCGATCGTAGGCGATCATCGTGAAATCCTTGCGCAGCGTATCCAGTGGCTGCATTTCTTTCCACACGCCGTTCAGGCGCCAGCGCGATATCGACGAGTCAAAGCCGGCCGGCGCGAGCATCAGCAGCGGCGGGCCATCGCCCGCGACTTCGTACTGGGTGCGTATGCCATCAATGTCGGCAAAGGCCATGAAAACTCTCCACCAATTCAGGTGGCATATTTTACTGCGGCAGCGCGTCATCGACGCGTCTTATTGAAGAATGTAGACTCAAAATCTCCGCCGTAATCCGGATTTGTGTCTGTGAATTCATTACCAAGCCCTTATACTTTCGCGCGTCCGCAGGAACCCAAAGGCCACATCATGAAACATCGTTCTGTACTGCTGATTACGGCGTTGTTGTCCGTTGCCGCGTTACCTGTCCAAGGCGCGGATAGCTACCCCAATCGCCCGGTGCGCATGATCATCCCCAGTGGAGCGGGCGGCATCACCGACATCGTCGGCCGCACCATAGCCCCAAAACTCACTGACGCACTGGGCCAGCAAGTCGTTGTCGACAATCGCCCAGGCGCCAGCGGCGTACTCGGTTCAAACATTGTTGCCAAGTCGGCACCCGACGGCTACACACTGCTGATGGTATTCCCCTCCCATCCGGTAAATCCGGCGCTTTTTCCCGACATTCCCTTCGATACCGAAAAGGCCTTTGCACCGATTACCCTGGTCAGCGCGGTTTCCCCGGTATTGATCGTTGGCAACACATCGCCCGCCCGCTCAGTCAAGGAACTGCTCGATCTCGCCAAATCGCGCCCCGGCAAACTGAATCACGGCTCAGTCGGCGCCGGCAGCATGGGCTCCCTGGGTGCAGAACTGTTGCGCACCATGGCCAGCATCCAGTTCACTCAAGTCGCCTACAAGGGATCGCCGCAGGCACTGACCGCTGTCATTTCGGGTGAAATCGATTTCTACCTGATTGGTTCGGCCGGCGTTGTTGGTCCGCAAGTCAAAGCCGGACGCATCCGTGCGCTGGGTGTCGGCGCAAAACAACGGCTCCAGGTACTGCCCGATGTGCCGTCGATCAGCGAGACCCTGCCCGGTTACGAGGCACGCGGCTGGAACGGCATTCTCGCTCCGGCGGGAACGCCGAAAATGATCATCGAACAACTCAATCGCGAGATCGTGAAAATCGCCCGCTCGCCGGAATTTGCACAGGTGCTCACCGGTGAAGGCGCGACCGCGGTCGGCAATACCCCGGCTGAATTCGACGCAATCATTCGCGCCGACATCCGCAAGTGGGCAAAGATCATCAAAGACAACGGCATCCGCCAATAGGCGACGCCATTCAATCCGGAAAACCAGGAGCCTTCATGCCCTACCTCGAACTACCCGACTGCAAGATGCACTACGTTGTCGATGATCACACGGACGGCTGGACTCAACCGGAAACCGTGCTGTTTGTTCATGGTTTCACGGAATGCACGGAAGCATGGCGTGCCTGGGTCCCGCATTTTTCCCGCCGCTATCGCATGCTGCGCGTTGATCAACGCGGCTTCGGACTGTCGACGCCGGTGCCCAAGGATTACCCGCTGAGCAATGACCGTTACATCGATGACCTGACCCAGATCATCAAGCAGACCTGCAACGGCGCTCCGGTGCATATCGTCGGCGGCAAAAGCGGCGGCATCAGCGTACTGGCGTTCGCTGCGGCGCGGCCGGAACTGGTAAAAACCGTCACCGTGTCCTGCTCACCGGTGACCCCGCCAAACGCAGCCGGCTGGATTGATGAAATTGAACGGACCAGCGTGCGGGCTTGGGCGAAACGCACACAGCGTGAGCGCATGGGCAGCAAGATGTCTGAAGCCGGCATCGACTGGTGGTCGGAAATGATGGGGCGCACGCCGCTGTCGACCATACACGCTTACATGCGCTGGGTCAGCGCGATTGATATCCGCGAGGACATCAAGCGCATCAGGGCGCCGACATTGGTGATTGGCACCGACACGGCACGCCGCGGCAAGGAAGTGTTTGAAGGCTGGCAAAAAACCATCCCCGGCTCGGAGCTGGCCATTCTGCCGATCGACGGTTATCACGCGGCCGGAACGGATCCCGACCTGACCGCTAAAACGACTCTGGACTTTATCGCGCGCCGGGGCCGGTAAAACCCGCGGCGGCGAACCGGAAAAACATCACAAAGCGCTTCTGGGACCGGCGATCCCCGCCGCCCAGGAGTAGCTAACCTGTTCTTCCGGTCCGAACGGAATCTCCACCGCGATTCCGGGCGGATATTCTTTACTGTGCTGCTCGAGCAAACGCAAGCGTTGCGCCTCGCGCGCATGAATCAGCGACAACGGATCGGCATACCCCAGTTCACGCGCCGCATGCAGCGGCCAGTTCGGGTTATCCATCAGGCCGCGCGCCAGCGCGATCAGATCGGCACTGCCGTCACGCAGGATGGCCTCGGCATGATGTGCATCGGTGATCATGCCGACGGCAACGGTCGGCATGCCGGTGTCGCGCCGGATCTCGCGCGCATATCCCGCCTGGAAACCCGGCACCCGCGGCACCCCGGGCATCGGACCGTCGCCGCCGACACCGCCGGAGGAACAATCGACCACATCCACCCCGCGCTGCTTGAGTTCACGGGTCAGCGCGAGCGTTTCTTCGATCCCCCAGACACCGCCGGCGCCTTCTACGGCCGAGGTGCGGAAAAACAGCGGCTTGTCCTGCGGCCACACCGCACGCACGGCCTCGACCACTTCAAGTGCGTAACGCATGCGCCCCTCAAGGCTGCCGCCATAACCGTCACTGCGCAGGTTCGACAACGGCGACAGAAACTGGTGGATCAGGTAGCCATGGGCGCCGTGGATTTCGCAGATGTCGTAACCGGCATCGACAGATCGTTGCGCCGCCTCGCGCCAGGCGACGATGGTTGCGCGAATGTCGCTGGCGTCCATCTCGCGCGGAATCGCACCGCCCGGCGTCGGCGGCAAGGGGCTCGGCGAGATGCCCTGCCAGGGCTGCATATTGTCTTGGGCATCAACCTCGGTCAGCATGGCGCGATCCTTCAGCGGTCCATGCTGGGACGCCCGTCGGCCGCAATGACCGAGCTGGATGGCAGGCACGGCGCCGAGCGACTTGATGAAATCGGTGATGCGCCGATAAGCCGGAATATGACTATCGCTGTAGATGCCGGCGCAATGATGCGTCTTGCGGCCACGCGCTTCGACCGCGCTTTCTTCACCGAAAACGATGCCGCATCCGCCCATGGCAAAGCGGCCGAAGTTGACCAACTGCCACTCCTCCGGACCGCCGTCGTCCGACGCGTACTGGCACATCGGGGAACTGACGATGCGATTGCGGGCGAGCACCGAACGCAGCTGGATCGGCGTGAACAGCAGCGGTGTGTCACGAACTGGGTCGTTCATCTTGTGGAATCTGCCGTAGGTTTAATTGTTGCGGAATTTCACAGTGTAATCGAATGATGTCATCGAAGAATTGAGCACCGCGGCCCTGCAACCGCTAGCCCATCGCACTCCACAGCTTGTCGAGGCGCTTGTACGACACCGGATACGGCGTCTTCAGCTCCTGCGCGTACAACGATACGCGCAGCTCTTCAATCTGCCAGCGGAACTCGAGCAGACGCGGATCAATCATGCCGGCTTTTTTCTGCTGGTCGTAGCGCATTTCGTAACGTCCCCACAACTGCGCGATGCTCGCCGAGTGTTTGGTGTCGCGTTCGGCATTGGCCGGAAACTTGGCCAGGCGCAGCTGCATCGCCTTGATATAGCGCGGCAGCTGCGACAGCTGCGGCCATGGCGTCGCGCTGAATGCGCCCTTGTAGATCAGGCGCTGGCTTTGCGCGCGTATATCATTGGCTGCGCGCGCCACCGTGCCTTTGGCAGCGCCCAGCGCCAGCGACAGCTGGTGGACATCCGCAGCAATGGTCACGAACAGGCGGCACGCCGCCTCGCTGACCGCGGGCAGCCGGGTACGCGCGCGCTTGACCTGGTCCTCAAATGCTTTCAAGTCCCGCGGCAGTTCATCATCACCGATGAAGGCCCGGTTGCAGATCGTGGCGATCAGGTCGGCGCGCAGGTCGTCAGGACTGGCCACCGTGCGCAACTGCAGCGCGGCCTGATCGAAGCCCTTCAGGCTTTTCTCCAGCTGGCGCATCTGCTCTTTGAGCATCAGCCGCATCAGGCGCACGATGCCGGCGCGCATCGCTTCATGCGCCGCGCCTTTGACATCGAACAGGCGGATCGCCACGCTGTCGCCCTCGTCCGCCAGCGCCGGATAACCGGTGACCTGGCGTCCGCCGCGGGTGAAGGTGATGGTCGGCGGCAGGTCGCCGAAATCCCACACCTTGATACCTTCACGTTCGATGCCGGTGGTGGTTTCGCTGAAGGTCAACTGCGCCGCCTCGCCCAGTTGCGCTTTCAGCGCAGCCAGATCGCGGCCGGTGGCGAGTTCGCGGCCGGATTCATCCACCACGCGGTAGTTGCAGCGCAGGTGCGGCGGGAAATCGATGGCCGCAGCGTCATCGCGGGCCAGCGGCGTCCCCGCGGCGCGCGACGCGTAACGCGCCACCGCATCGGCCATCGACCCGGTGGCCGAACCTTCGGTCTGCAGGAATCTGGTGATGTGTTCGGTCGGCGGCGTCAGATGGCGGCGCCAGTTTTTCGGCAGCGCCTTGAATGCGTACGCCACCTTGTCGCGAATCATCCCGGGCACCAGCCAGTCAAATGCGCTGGCATCCAGTTTGTTGAGCAGCGCCAGCGGCACCGTCGCAGTGATGCCGTCTAGCGCGTGGCCGGGATCGAAGCGGTATTTGAGTTTGACCTCGACTTCTCCGGTGCGAACACTGTCCGGAAACTGTTCTTCGGTGATGTCTTCTGCAGCATGGCGCATCAGGTACTCGCGCGTCAGCAGCAGGTGCTCGGCATTTTTCTGCTCGATGTCCTTGCGCCATTGTTCAAACCCCGCGCCGTTGACGATGTCCTGCGGAATCAGTTCGTCATAGAAGGCGAAGATCACTTCGTCGCTGACCAGCACGTCGCGTTTGCGCGCCTTGTGCTCGAGCTCCTGGACTTCTTTTATAAGTATTTGATTATGTTGAATAAATTTTGCGGGCGTGGCGTAGTCACCGACAACCAGCGCCTGGCGGATGAATATCTCGCGCGCCTCCTTCGGATTGATCGGCCCGTAATGCACGCGGCGCTTGGGCACGATGGTGATGCCGTACAGGGTGACGCGCTCATACGCCGACACCATCGCGCGTTCGCGCTCCCAGTGCGGATCGAAGTAATGGCGGTCAACCAGGTCACGCGCCAGCGGCTCTATCCATTCCGGTTCGATGCGCGCGACGCTGCGCGCATACAGCCGCGCGGTGTCGACCAGTTCACCTGCCATCACCCACTTCGGCTGCGCCTTGCGCAGACCCGAGCCCGGAAAAATCGTGAACTTGATGCCACGCGCACCGAGGTATTCACTTTCTTCGTTCTTGAAGCCGATGTTGCCGAGCAGGCCGGCTAGCAATGCACGGTGAATCTGCTCAAAGGTCGCCGGAAGCTCATTGACGTGCAGGCCGAGCTCCGCAGTCAGCGATGCGAGCTGACCGTGAATGTCGCGCCATTCGCGCATGCGCCGCTGCGACAGAAACAGCTCGGACAATTGCTGCGCCAGCTTGCGGTTGGACTGTTTGTGTTTGATCGATTCGTCGAAAAAATCCCACAGCTTCAGGTAACTCATGAAGTCGGACTTGGCGTCGGCGAACTGGGCATGCGCGCGGTCGGCGGCCTCGGCCTTGTCAAACGGCCGGTCACGCGGGTCCTGCACCGACAGCGCTGAAGCAATGATCAGCACTTCGCGCAGGCAGCTCTCCTGCTTCGCGGCGATGATCATGCGCGCGATGCGCGGGTCGATCGGAAATTTCGCCAGTTGCCAGCCGACGGGAGTCAGCTGTTTTTGCGCATCGACCGCGCCAAGCTCGGCGAGCAGTTGATAACCGTCGGTGATCATCCGCGGCGTCGGCGCCTCAAGGAAGGGAAAATCCTCGACGTCGCCGATGCGCAGCGCCTTCATGCGTAGAATCACATGCGCCAGCGAGGAACGCAGGATTTCCGGATCGGTGTACTGCGGCCGCGCGTTGTAATCGTCTTCGCCATACAGCCGGATCGCCACGCCGGCCGCCACGCGGCCGCAGCGGCCGGCGCGCTGGTTGGCCGAAGCGCGCGACACCTTCTCGATCTGCAACTGCTCGACCTTGTTGCGGTAGCTGTAGCGGTTGATGCGGGCGAGACCGGTATCGACGACGTAATGAATGCCGGGAACGGTCAGCGAAGTCTCGGCGACGTTGGTGGCGAGCACAATGCGCCGCGCGCCATGCGCACGAAACACCTCATCCTGCTCTTCGAAGGACAGCCGCGCATACAAGGGCATGATTTCCGCACCCTTGGGATGATGCTTGCGCAGCGCTTCCGCCGTCTCGCGGATCTCGCGCTCGCCCGGCAGGAACACCAGCACGTCGCCGCCGGAGCGTTCACGCCAGAGTTCGGCGACCGCTTCAACGATGGCTTCGTCGAGATCCTTTTCTTCCTGATTTTCGTTTTTGGCCAGCGGGTGGTAGCGCACTTCCACCGGATAGGTGCGGCCGGAGACCTCAATCACCGGCGCCGGTTTGCCGTTGATCGCGAAATGCTGCGAAAAACGTTCGGCGTCGATGGTCGCCGAAGTGACGATGATCTTCAGATCGGGACGGCGCGGCATCAGCCGGCGCAGGTAACCAAGCAGGAAATCGATGTTCAGGCTGCGCTCGTGCGCTTCGTCGATGATCAGCGTGTCGTAGGCGCGCAGGTCACGGTCGCCCTGGGTCTCGGCGAGCAGGATGCCGTCGGTCATCAGCTTGATGTAGGTGTGCTGCGACAGCTTGTCGGCAAAACGCACCTTGTAGCCGACGGCGTGGCCCAGCGGGCTTTTTAATTCATGCGCAATGCGCGTCGCGACGGTGCGTGCGGCAATGCGCCGCGGCTGGGTGTGGCCGATCAGGCCATGTACGCCGCGCTGCAGCTCAAGGCAGATTTTCGGCAACTGCGTGGTCTTGCCGGAGCCGGTCTCACCGCAGACGATGACCACCTGGTTGTCACGAATCGCATTCGCGATGACCTCGCGCTTGCCGACCACCGGCAGGTCTTCCGGATAGGTCGGCTGCGGCAGATTGCGCAGGCGGTGTTCGAGTTCTTCGGGGGTGCGGGGCTTCAAAAGCTAAAACTTTTTTAGCCACAGAGGGCACAGAGAAAAACCAAAACGATTTAACAAGATAAACAGGATATTCAGGATAAAACCAACCAATCGATAAATTCCATTAACAGGATGGCTAAACAGAGGTTAAGTCACAATTATTGCCGCCCATTCTGTTTTTAATCCTGTTCATCCTGCACATCCTGTTAATTGAATTTGCTTTTCACTTTGAACGCTGTGACAAAGCCGTTGTGTATAAAACAAAAAAAGACCGGCGATCACCGGCCTTGGCGTTATGCCGCAACCGTTCAAAGTTTGACTTTCGGGTTCAGCGTGTAGAGGCCGGTGAGTTTGGCCTCACCCAGCACATGGCCGGCAATGGCCTTGCGCACGTCGGCGCCGCCGAACTTGCCCGCCACCGGACACTTCGCCACATCCAGCGCGTACAGCGTAAATACGTAATGGTGTTTGATGCTGTCGTTCCACGGCGGGCACGGACCGTCGTAACCGAAATAATCGCCCTTCATGTCGTTGTCGCCGGCAAACCACGCGGTGTAGTCGTTGATGCCCTGGCGGGTGCCGCGCGGACCGTTGGGGCCGGCTTTGCCGCGGGCGGTGACAGCAGCGGAATACTTCCCGGCCGCAATCGCACTGGAAGCGGGATCGAGATCGACCAGCACCCAGTGAAAGAAATCGACGCGCGGCAGCGACGCCGGAATTTCACGGCCTTCCTGGTTGACGTCGTCGGGCTTCGACGGCACGTCATAGTCGTGGCAGATCAATGCCAGCGATTTGGTGCCCGCCGGCAAGTCACTCCAGGCGAACTGCGGATTGCGGTTGGCACCGAGCGTGCAATGGGTTTTGGCATCGGGGGCGCAAAAGGCGAACTCGGCCGGGATCGGCTGGCCGTCGCCGAAGCTGGTACTGGTGAGTTTCATGGGCAAATCTCCTCCAAGGACAGTTGCCAATTATAACAACGGGGCCAGTGCGGCCAGGCGCTGATTGCGCTCGGCGGCGGGCAACGCGGCGAGTTCGCGCACGACTGCGTAAAACCGCCCAAGATCGTTGCCCTGCTGCCGCAGCAGCGCTTCAAAAGCCGGCACCTGCTGCGAATAAATGGCTACCGACGCCAGATGCGCGTTGCCCAGCGGCTGCGCAAACCAGCGATCGTATCCGGCAAAGCCGCCCCAGTCCTGGCGCTGCGCCGAGTAGGCGTTTTTCAGCGCCGCGAACAGTTCCGCTTTGCGCCGCCGCTTTTCTTGCGGAGATGCGCTGCTGGCATACAACTTTGCAAGTTCGCCCCGCGTGCTGGTCACCAGTTCACGGAAATCCGTGCGAAAACGCTGGATCTGCGCAAAACGCGAACGGTCGGCATCGCTGCCATGCGTCTCCAGCCAGCGCGTCACGCCAGCCTGCTCGACCGCGGTGGCAAAGGATTCGTTGAACACGGTGTCGTCCTTGACGTAGACGACCTGGTGCGCGAGTTCGTGAAACAGCAGTCGCGCCAGCTCCGGCTCCGGATAATGGATGAAGGTGTTGAGTACCGGATCGGCAAACCAGCCGATGGTGGAATACGCCGGCACACCGCCAACATGCACATCGTAACCTTCGGCGGCGAGTGTTGCGGCATGAGCGCGCGCCTCGGTTTCGCTGAAATAACCGCGATAACCGACGCAGCCGGCGAACGGAAAGCACCACTGCTTCGGATCCGTGGAGAACTCTTCGGCTGCGAAGACATTCCACACCACAAACGGCCGCGCCAGATCGGCATAGGAACGATAGCTGCGGTTGTCAGGCAAACCGAGTTCGCGGCTGGCGTAATCTCGAATGCGCAGCGCGCGCTCCAGTTGCGACTTTGTCTTCGGATCAAGCGCCGGATCTGCGAGCAGCCGTTCAATCGGCGCTTCGCGCTGCCAGATCTCCAACTGGCCGCCGACCGAGTTCCAGTAATAGCCGAGATTGCCGCAGCCGGCGAGCGCCAGTACGGCGGCCAGCAGCAGCAAGCGTCGCATCATGACGCGACGGGATCGAAACGCCCGTGGCGCAGAAACGCGCAGCATTGCCGGGCGACTTCGGAAGAGAACAGCATTTCGGTATGACCGACATGGACGGTGATCCGTTCCGTCACGCCGGGAATAACGGTTTCTTCGACGGCCACCACGCCGTCATGCGGTTTCGGCAGATCGGCGCCGATCAACGCGCCGAGGCCGAGACCGCGCGTGCCGGCGATTACGCCGACCGCCGGCGCGCGCACGCTGGGCCGCGGCTCGTTCAGCCATTGCCGGATGCTGTTGCCCAGCAGCAGTTCGCCGCCGGGAAACTGCGCGAGCCTTTGCGCCGCCGCGCTGCCGGAGTACGGCGTACCGAGCAGCACCAGCCGTTCGCATTGGATCGCCGGCGCAAGTTCCAGCATCTTCAGCACCACCAGTCCGCCCATGCTGTGCGCGACGATATTCAGCCGCGGCACGGCAAGACCGTTGCAGTACTCGGCCAATCGTTGGGCATTTTCCGCCAGCGTCAGACGCATCGACGGGTACGACCAGGTCTGCGCTTGAAAACCGTTTTTGCTCAGCTGGTGCGCGAGGTATTTCATCACCAGTCCGTGCACCCACAGACCATGCACGACGATCACCGGCGGCGTCCGCGCATATTTCATAAGTATTTGTTTTTATTTATTATTATTTACAGCTCAGATACGACGATCACCGAAAATGGTGACGCCGTCGGGACCGAGATGTTCGGCATCGCCCCACAGTCCCGCGCTCCAGCGTTCACCGTCAAAGGCAAACCAGTTGAGACTGGCATTGACCAGCGGCACCGGACGTTGCGCATCCAGCTTCAGTCCGGTGGCGGCGCGATACGCCGAATCAAGGACCAGGCCGTGGGTGACGATGGCAATGGTTTCGTCCGCATGACGCTGTGCGATGTCCTCCAATGTCGTGCGGCAGCGTGCAAAAAAGGCCGCAGGACTTTCTCCGCCGGGAACCGCGTACTGCGGATCGCGCGACATGAAACGCACATAGGCCTCGGGTTCGCAGGCTTCCATCTCCTGTTGCGTCAGACCTTCGAATACGCCGAAATGCCGCTCACGCAGACGTTCATCCTTGCGGATGTCGTGACCGGTTACCGCCGCGATCTGTTCAGCGGTGCGCGTCGCGCGCGGCAGGTCGCTCGAATACAGCGCAGTGAACGCCTGGGATTGCAGACGGACACCCAGTTGCCGCGCCTGCCACAGTCCGCGTTCGGTCAGTGGACTGTCGAGCTGGCCCTGCATG
This sequence comes from uncultured beta proteobacterium, assembly GCA_903933915.1. Classification (GTDB taxonomy): domain Bacteria; phylum Pseudomonadota; class Gammaproteobacteria; order Burkholderiales; family SG8-41. Next base: position 15,249 of record CAIZLW010000208.1, read on the forward strand.
CGGCGCTCGGTGTTCCACAGCGTTTCGCCGTGGCGGATCAGGATGAGTTGGGTCATGCGAAGAACCGTGGCTGGTGAACTGTGGAATGGTGAATGGAAGCAGAGCGAATTCTACCGGTTATACTCGGCGCGATGCTTATTGCCGACCTGCTGCAGCCCGAAATCCTGATTTTCGCGCCACTGATTGTGTTCGCGGCCTATATCGTGTTCGGCATCACCGGCTTCGGTTCAACGCTGATCGCCATACCGCTGCTGGCGCACCTGTTTCCGCTGAAGTTTGCGGTGCCGTTTTTTGTGATCCTCGACTGCGTCGGCGCATTCAACATGGGGCTGCGGCTGCGCGCCGACGTGATGCGCAGCGAGCTGCTGCTGCTGATTCCGTTCATGGGGCTGGGCATCCTCGCCGGGGTCTGGCTGCTGATGCGGCTGCATCCGGAACTGCTGCTCGGCGGCCTCGGCGTATTCGTGCTGGTGTTCGGCGTGTCCTACGTGATGCGCAGCGGCAAGGGTATTCCGCTGCCGCGATGGGCTGCGGCGCCGATCGGCATTTTCGGCGGCGCCACCTCGGCGGTGTTCGGCATCGGCGGCCCGATACACGTATTCTTTCTCGCCGGCCGCAATGCCGGCCCCGATCAGATCCGCGCGACCATGCCGGTGGTGTTCATGTTCACCACATTGTCGCGGATTACCCTGTTTGCCATTGCCGGACTCTATTCGCCGGCGGCGCTGGTTGCCGCCGGCGCGTTGCTGCCGGTGATGGCGCTGGGCATCTGGGCCGGCCACCACCTGCATCTCAACCTGTCGCGGGCAACGGTGATCCGGGTGATGGGCGGACTGCTGGTGGTCAGCGGCATTTCACTGATCGTGCGCGCGCTGGGCTAGCGCTGCCGCTTATTTCCTTGCGCTTACTTCATTTCGCGCATTATCTGTTCGCGCCGGTGGGATTCCGCAGCGAACTCCTCCAGATCGGGATCCAGCGCATGGCGGGCGGAGACCATGCCCACCGGTTTGCCGTCCTCGGTCACCGGCATGTGGCGAAAGCCGTTCTGGTGCATCAGCAACAGCGCGTAACCGAATGACTTGCCAGGGTCGATGGTCACCGGCGAAGGCGTCATCACATCCGCAAGCAGGGTGCTTTTAACGTCAAGGTCAAGGGCGATGACCCGGAACACCACATCGCGCTCGGTAAAAATGCCGACGAGTTTTTCATCGCGGGTCACCATGACGGCGCCGACTTTGCGGCGCGCCATCAGCAGTGCGGCGGCGCTGTGAGCAGGTTTTCCCGCTCCATCAGACTGCCGACCCTCTCGCTGAACATAACGCCCCCCCCCCCCCCACCAATGCCATGAGCATGGAATGCGGGATGCGCCGCAGCAAGCCTGCTGCGGCGCATCCTCGAACAACATGCTATGGAGCTGCCGGGGAAACGCCTTGACCCAAGTCAAAGTCGGATAAATATCCGCAATCCGCCGGGCGGCACAGTCGTAATGGCGGATTCTTCCCGTCAGCCCCGCTTGCCGAGAAACCGGGCGATCCGCGCCACGCCCTCGCGCAACACGTCCACCGGACGGGTATAGGCGAACCTCACGTGCTCGCGCGCAGCATGGTCACCGAAATCAATTCCCGGCGTAATCGCCACCCCCGCCTGCTCCAGCAGATCCCGCGCAAAGACAAAACTGTCCGGAGCCAGGGCGGCACAGTTGGCATAGATATAAAACGCACCCCGGGGTTTTTGCGGCACGCCAAACCCGAGCGCACGCAATGCCGGCAGCAGAAAATCCCGGCGCGCACGGAATTCCTCGCGTCGCGCATCGAGCAGCGCCAGCGTTACCGGCTCAAACGCAGCCAGCGCCGCATATTGCGACGGCGTCGACGCCGCCAGGAACACGTTCTGCGCGATGCGGTCGATGGCGTCGACATAACGTTCGGGTGCGACCAGCCAGCCCAGCCGCCAGCCGGTCATGTTGAAGTATTTGGAAAAACTGTTGATGACAAAAACGTCATCACGCAAGGCCAGCGCGGTCTGCGCCGCGCCTTCATACACCAGCCCGTGATAGATCTCGTCGACGATCAGCGCGCCGCCGCGGGCCGCGGCGAATTGCGCCATCGCGCGCAATTCGTCCGGCTCAATCAGCGTGCCGGTCGGGTTTGAAGGCGTCGCCACCAGCACGGCTTTGCTGCGGCCGCTCCAGTGTTGTTGCAGGTGCTCGACGCGCAACTGGTAATTGCTGTCGGGACCGACGGCAACGCCCACCGGCACGCCGTCCATCAGCCGCACGAAATGGCGGTTCGCCGGATAACCGGGATCGGCCAGCAGCACTTCATCGCCGGGATTGACCAGCGCTGCAACAGCCAGCAGCAGGGCGCCGGAGGCGCCGGGCGTGACGATGATCCGTCCGGCGGCGACATCGACGCCGTATCGCGTGCGGTAAAACGCCGCGATGGCCTGCCGCAGCACCGGCAGGCCCAGCGCCGGGGTGTAAAAAGTTTCGCCCTGTTCAATGGCCCGCGCCCCGGCAACGCGGATCGACTCTGGCGTCGCAAAGTCCGGCTCGCCGATTTCCATGTGAATGATGCTGCGGCCGGCGGCCTCAAGTTCACGCGCGCGCGCGAGCAGCGCCATCACATGAAAAGGTTCGATGTGACCGACGCGCTGCGCCAGCGGCCAGCCGTTGCGGCCGGACACATCCGGGGTCAGATCAGTCACGATGGGGGTCGCATGAACATCGGGTTCCGACACTACCAAAAAAACACGGGGCCCGCAGATTGACAGGGTACAAGAGCGCGGCGGGTGTTAGTGCCGCGGCGCAAAACCCTGATGAAACCGGGTTTAAAGACACACCCACCACTTAGCCGATCACTGGTTCTTGCTGACGGGCCGATAGTCGTCGGGAGCGCCGGGCGGAATCGGTGGATTTCGTTTCAATCCTTCCTGGAATTCGTGCATCATCCAGCGCAGCGGTGTGCGCGCCCAGCCTGCCGTGGTGTTGACGTCGGTTTCTTCCTTGGGATCCTGGAGCAGATTGAACAGCAACGGCGACTCCAGGTGATTGGCGCCGGCATTCGGCTCGGTTTCCCAGACCAGATGCATTTTCCATTCACGCCACTTCGCCGCACGCAGTTCCGCCTTCATGTAAAAAAGGAATCCTTCGCGCGCGGATTTCACGGCCTTGCCGGTAAAAAAATCAATCTGGTCGACACCGTCGACCGGTCGATCTGCGGGGACGTTGGCGCCTGCGATATGTGCCAGCGTGGTGTAGAGATCAGTCACGTGGACGATCTCGTTGGATACGCCTCCAGCAGGAATACGGGCCGGCCAGCGCAACATGCAGGGCGCGCGCAAGCCACCCTCCATTGCCGTGTGATAAGTGCCCTGCCACATGCCAGCGGAACCGCGCCACGGCCGGCGAAACTCCGGACCGTTGTCGCTGGCGAAAATGAACAGCGTGTCGTCGGCAATGCCCAGCTGCGCAATGGTGTCCAGCAGCTGGCCAACCCGGTGATCCATCTCGGCCATCGCATCGGCAAAATCCCCGGCACCGGTTTTCCCGGCAAAGTCGTGGTGCGGAATCGTCGGGTAATGCAATTGCGTCAGCGGCACATAGGCAAAAAACGGCGTGTCTGCGTCATGCTGGCGCTTGATGAAAGCCTGGGCCCGGGCAATGAGTTCGCCGTCGATGCGGCGGCGCATGTCGAGATCATACA
>CAIZLW010000209.1 GCA_903933915.1 uncultured beta proteobacterium
CAACGCATAAACTGTTGCCCAAGGCGCAGCCCCCAACAACATTTCTGCCCGGTCCGGGTGAGAGCCATGAACGATAAAAAACATCTTCCCGCGGTTGACCGCATCCTGCAACAGATTCCCGAACTTATTGAGACGCACGGTCGCCAGCTGGTCACCGGCTGCGTCCGCGCCGAACTCGCCGCCGCCCGTGAAGGCATTAAGCACGGCCTGCCGCTGCCGGAAGAAAACACCCTGCTCGCGGCTATCCGCCGGCGCGCTGTTGAGGCTGATCGGGCCAATCTGCGCCCCGTCTTCAATCTCACCGGCACCGTCCTCCACACCAATCTGGGCCGCGCCCAACTGGCCGAGGAAGCCATCGCAGCGATGGTCGAAGCCGCCCGTTCACCCTGTGCGCTGGAATACGATCTCGCTTCCGGTGGTCGCGGCGACCGTGACGATCTGGTCTCCGGCCTGCTCGCCGAACTGATCGCCAACGGCTCACCGGACATCGCGGCGACCATCGTCAACAACAATGCTGCCGCCGTCTTGTTGACGCTGAACGCCCTGGCCCAAGGCAAGGAAGCGGTAGTCTCGCGCGGCGAGTTGGTCGAGATCGGCGGGGCTTTCCGCATTCCCGACGTGATGCGTCGGGCGCAGGTCAAACTGCACGAAATCGGCACCACCAACCGCACCCACGAAAAGGACTACGCCGAGGCTATCGGCCCGAAGACCGCCCTGCTGATGAAGATTCACACCAGCAATTACGTGGTCAGCGGCTTCACTGCTACGGTGGACGAGCAAAAAGTGGCAAAAATCGCCCACGCCGCAAACCTGCCCTTTGTCGTCGACCTCGGCAGCGGCACCCTCTGCGACTTCGCCGCCCACGGCCTGCCCGCCGAGCCCACCCCGCAACAGGCGCTGGCCGCCGGCGCCGACATCGTTACCTTCTCCGGTGACAAACTGCTCGGCGGCCCCCAAGCCGGGCTGATTGTCGGCCGCAAGGACTTGATCGCCAAAATAAAGAAAAATCCGCTGAAACGCGCCCTGCGCGTTGGCAAAACCACACTTGCCGCACTCGAAGCAACACTACGCCTCTATCGCGACCCGGATCGTCTGACTCAACGTCTGCCTACCCTGCGCCTGCTGACCCGGCCGCTAGGCGAAATCAACGCTCTGGCCGAACGCTGCCTCCCCGCCGCACAAGCCGCTCTTGGCGATCGGGCGACGATCAGCATTGCGCCGTGCAGCAGTCAGATTGGTAGCGGCGCCCTGCCGGTCGAACGCCTGCCCTCGGCAGCGCTGGTTTTTCGCCCCAACGCAAAGAAACCGGGAAAATTTCTGCTCGCCCTTGAGATTGCCTTCCGTGGCCTGCCGACCCCGGTCATCGGTTATATCCGCGATGATGCCTACCATCTCGATCTGCGCTGTCTGGAAACGAAAGATGAGGCACGTTTTGTCGCACAATTGCAGCAGCTGAAATTTTGAAACTCAAGTGTATTGAAAACAGCCTCGCCGGGTGGTCTGCGTACCACCTGCTGTTTTCTTCTTTTGCCTGAAAAGGCTTATCTGTAAATCCGGGCATCTCCGTGTCCGGGTGGTTTATCAAATGGAGAAAATCATGACTTTAAATCGCCGGCAATTCCTGGCGGCTGGCGCAGCACTGGGGGCCGCGACGGCCATCGCCCAGCCCAGCAGCCCGCTCCCCTTCCTGATCAATATGCAGTCCGATCCACTGCTCCCCAAGGCGACCGGAAAACGCGTCGTAGTCTGTGGTGGCGGCTGGGGCGGGGTAACTGCGGCCAAGCATCTGAAAAAACTCGACCCGACACTCGACGTTGTTCTGCTCGAACGCAATCCGGTTTTCTTCTCCTGTCCGATGAGCAACAAATGGCTGGTTGATGTCGTCGACACCAACTACCTGACCTTCAGTTATCTCGAAGTTGCCGAGAAGTACGGCTACAAATTCATCCAAACCGAAGTCACCGCCTTCGAGCGCGACAAAAAACGCGTTATCACCGCGCAGGGCTGGCTGGACTACGACTATCTGATCATCGGCGCCGGCATCCGCTACAACTACGAAGCCTGGTTCGGCAATGACCGCAAGGCTGCCGACTACACCAAGGCGATGTTCCCGGCCGCCTACATCCCGAACGCCGAACA
>CAIZLW010000210.1 GCA_903933915.1 uncultured beta proteobacterium
GAAAGTAGCCAAGAAAAAAGTAGCTAAGAAGAAGTAGTGTTATGCGGAAGCCGGGTAACCCCCGGCTTCCGCATTTTCAGTTTCCGCTTCGTTTCAGTTTCCGCTCCGTCAGTTTCCGCTTCGTAAAGTTTCCCCTCCGCAATACCCCCCCCGCAGTTTCAGTACTCTCCATTGATCTGATTGTTTGAAGTCATGCGTCTGCCTGTTGCCATCGCGGCATCATCAACAGACAGCCGGCGCCACAGCCATGCCGGCAGTCGCTAAAAATATCGTTTAAAAACAAATATTTATTAAATTGCTCGGCGACAGGCCGCGGGTGCCATCACGCGCCGGCAGGAAGGCGATCACTCTCAGGGATTGAGCTGCTGATAAACCGCGTCGGCCACGCGCAACAATTCATTGCGATCGGTCTCGCCGGACAAGGCGTAACCCAGTCGGCCATCCAGCCAATAGAACACGCCGACGCCGTTCTCCTGCGCAAAACGAAATGCAGTCGGCGCGCGCACATCATTGCTGACACGCACATACAAGGTCAGTCGCTGGCCCTTGGCATCCTGATACATGAACTGCGCAGCGGGCCCGCGTTCACCGGGCAGCAAGCGGCCGCCGACCAGCGCATAACCTTGCGGCGCGAGATGCGGAATTTTCAGGCTGGCACCCAACCGCTTCGACAGCCAGCGCACCAGGTGTTCTTCCTGGTCGGCACCCACTTCGACCGGATGCCGAACCTCCGGGCTGTAAACGGCATGAGCCATCGCCGCAACCCTGGCGATCTGGGTGGTCTGTGCGCGCGAACCCGTCACCCGGTCATGCAGATGCCAGCCCGCGGTTCCACTGGCCAGCATCAACAATGCAGCCGCCGCATACGGATACCAGGACCGGCGCCATACCGCGCCGCCCACACGCAGGCGCTGCGGCAGCGCTTCCACCAGCAAATCATCATAGGCGGTGTGCAACTGGCTGTTTTGTACGCGGTAAGCGCTGACCCGCAGCGCGGCATCTGCGTTCTGCCCGAGATATTCAGCGACTTTGCCGGCCCGGGCCGACGGCAATGCGCCGTCAACATAGGCATGCAGTTCCGCTTCGGTGACCGGAGCCGCGTTCATTTGACCACCTTCAGCGAATGAGGCTCGGGTACGCCCTGCAGCAGGCGGCGCAGGCGCTCGCGCCCGCGCGACAGGCGCGACATGACGGTGCCGATGGGCACTGCCAGCACCCGAGCCGCCTCGTCGTAAGTCATCTGCTCCAGTCCGATCAGCAACACCACGGCGCGCTGTTCTTCGGGCAAAGCCTGCAGTGCTACATCAAGATCGCGGATTTCCAGCCGGTCCGGGGCCTGCAGCGGATGCGCGTCGGCAAAGGCATCAGCAGCCACATCATCGATGGGCGCCAGCCGGTTGGCGGCGGCGCTGCGCACCTGATTGATGAAAATATTGTGCATGACGGTAAACAGCCAGGCGCGCAGATCCGTACCCTCGCGCCATAACGATTGTTTGAGCAAAGCACGCTCCAGCGCGTCCTGCACCAGGTCATCGGCTGCGCTGGCGTCACCGGTGAGCGCCCGCGCGTAGCGGCGCAGACGGGGGATGTACTGCATGGTCCGGGTGGCGAACGATTCGACAGGTTGATCCAACGGATCCTGACTCCTGAACGTAAGGCGGAACAAGTTTATTCCGCACGACCTGGGTGCATTCTACCTACGCATCCGGAATGGCCTGAAACAGCGGATTCCAGCCAGGCAAAAAGCCCCGGACATGCGGTCAGACCAGAAAAATCGTGGCCAGGCCAAGAAAAATGAAAAACCCGCCACTGTCGGTAATGGCCGTAATCATGACGCTTGCGCCGATCGCCGGATCACGGTCGAATTTTTCCATCACCAGCGGAATAACCACGCCCATGATTGCCGCAAGGAGCAGATTCAGTGCCATGGCGCCGGTCATCACCAACCCGAGCTGCCAGCTGTGATAAATCAGGAAGGCAAACAGACCGACGATGCTTCCCCAAATCAGCCCGTTCAAAGCCGAAACGCTGATCTCCTTGAAAAAGAGTTTGCGGGCGTTGTCGCGCGTAATCTGGCCCAGCGCCAGGGCACGGACGATCATCGTCGTCGTCTGATTGCCGGAATTGCCGCCGATGCCCGCAATAATAGGCATCAACGCCGCCAGCGCCACCAGTTGCGAGATCGAGTGTTCAAATATGCCAATCACGCGTGAAGCAATGAATGCCGTCACCAGATTGACGGCCAGCCACGCCCAGCGATTCCGCACGCTTTTCCAGACCGACGCAAACAGATCCTCGTCTTCGCTCAGACCACCGGCCGCCAGCGTCTCGGTGTCTTTCGATTCGCGGATGTAGTCCACCACCGCATTGACGGTCATGCGGCCGACGAGGCAACCTTCGCCATCAATCACCGGTGCCGAAACCAGGTCATAGCGCTCAAACGCACTGGCGGCCTCATGCGCATCCTGTTCCGGCATGAAGCTGGTGTAGTCGCGGGTCATCACATCGGCCACCAGCGTGTCGGGATCGCTGACCAGCAGCCGGTTCACCGGCAACAGGCCCTGCAGGCGCTCCTCCCGGTTAACGACAAACAGCTGGTCGGTATGGTCAGGCAACTGGTCGAGACGGCGCAGGTACCGCAGCACCACTTCCAGCGTCACATCTTCGCGGATCTCGATCATTTCGAAATCCATCAGCGCACCGACAGCCTCCTCGGGATACGACATCGCCGCGCGCAGCTGTTCCCGGTCTTCGGTCGACAGTGCTTTGAACACATCGCGAATGACCTCGCGCGGCAGATCGGGGGCAAGGTCGGCGATTTCGTCGGTATCGAGCTGGCCGGTGGCGGCCACCAGCTCGTCCTCGTCCATGTGCGCAATGAGCGTTTCACGGACGGCATCCGAAGTCTCCAGCAGGATCTCGCCATCGCGTTCCGCTTTGACCAGATCCCAGACCACCAGGCGCTGCTCCAGCGGCAGCGCATCGAGGATGTAGGCAATGTCCGCCGGATGCATCCGGTCCAGCAATTGCTGCAATTCAGTCAGATGCTGGCGATGCACCAACGTCTCGACCAGTTCGTGACGCGGACTATCCTGACGGCGCACCAGATTCTCCACCAACTCGTGCCGGTGCAGCAGCTCGATCACCTGCTCGAGCTGCTTTTCTACTCCGGGACGGATTTCCTGACGGTCGGCCATGAATAATCCCAGCTGTGGATTGGAGGAATGAATCTGCGGCCACATTCTAGGTAGAACATGCGGCAGTGTCCAAGCATTCGTTGACGGAATTGCGCCGGAGTGTCACGACGAACGATCAGGACGCAGACAGGCGGCGGGGAACAAGGTATCTTTGGCCTGCTTCAAATCCCCGGTCAGTCCAGCCACATCATGTCCGCATCCCTCAACAACAAGCTGCGCACCGCCCGCACCCTGCTGCAGAACGGCGACATGCCGGGTGCGCGCGCAATCTGCATGGAAATTCTCGACAAGGCGCCGCGCAATCCCGAAGCGCTGGCCCTGCGCGGCATCGTCAGCCTGATGGGCGGCGCGCCGGTCGAGGCTGCACGCGATCTGCAACAGGCGCTCGCGGCGATGCCGCGCGACGGCATGACGCTCGAATACCTCGGCCTCGCGCTGCTCAACCTCGGCGAGTTCGCCGAAGCCGAGCAGATTTTGCGCCGGGCCGCGGCATTGCCCGGCGCGCCGTTTTCGGTGGCGCTGCGGCTGGGCCTCGCGCTGCTGCGTCAGGGGCAGGTCGCGGCAGCACTGGCGCCGCTGCGCCAGGCGCTGGAGCAGGCCCCCGGTCATGCCGATTGCCTGCTCGCGCTGGGCCAGGCGCTGGTTGCCAGCGGCGACAGCGCCGGCGCCATGGCGCATTTCAATCTCGCGCTGCGCGCAGCGCCCGGTCATCCTGATGCGCTGTTCAACCTCGGCGTACTGGCCCTCGCCGGCAGCGATTTTCCCGTTGCGCGCAAACACTTCGAAGCCGCGCTCGCCAGTCATCCGGCGCACGCCGATGCCATGGTCAATCTCGCCATCGTCTGCGAACAGCTGCAGCAACCGGCCGAAGCCGCGCAGTTGCTGGAGCGGGCACTGATGGTCGTGCCGGGCCACCCGCATGCGCATGCCAATCTCGGCAAGCTGCGCTTGCAGGCCGCCCGCCACAACGAGGCGCGGCAGCATTTTGAAACTGCGCTGACAGCCGTATCGGCATTGCCCGCAGCACTCGAAGGCCTGGGCGCGGTCGCACGAGCCCAGGGTCGCTATGGGGAAGCCGTGCGCCGGCTGCAGGAACTGACCCGCGTCGAACCGGCATCGCCCACGGCCTGGGCCGCATTGGCCGACAGCCTGCTGCAGACCGGCGATCTCGACGCGGCCGCCAGCGCGGCAGACCGGGCTGGCGTACTGGATCCGGCGCTGGTCTGGGCATGGAGCCTGCGCGCCCAGTTGCGCGTGGTGCGCGGCGAACTGGTTGCGGCCATCGACATCCTCGACGCCGGCTTCCGCCAAACCGACAACACGGTGCTGCTCGGCATGCTCACCCAGCACAGCCGCCGTATTTGCGACTGGACACGCTGGGCAGTCGCCTGGCAAACGCTCAAGCCGCGCATCCTGCACGGTGAAGACGCCGGCACGCCCTTCGCATTGCTCTGTGAAGATCTGACCGCCGAAGAACTATGCGCTTACACCCGGGCGTGGGCCGCGCGGCGTTTCGCCGGCATCCGTGCGGATACACCGGCGCCCCGGAACCATGGTCAGCGGGTGCGCATCGGCTACCTGTCGTCCGACTTCCAGGAACACCCAGCGGCTTATCTGATTACGGAACTGCTGGAACTGCATGACCGCGCACAGTTCGAGGTGTACGCCTACTCATACGGACCGCGCGACGACGGCGCGATGCGGCAACGGATCATCGGTGCAGTGGACCATTTCGTCGACATCGCCTGGGAACCGGATGATCTCGCCGTCGAACGCATCCGCAGCGACGGCATCGACATCCTGGTCGACCTCAAGGGTTATACCGTCGGCGACCGGCTGGGCATCATGGCGCGGCGCGCAAGTCCGGTGCAGGTCACCTGGCTGGGATATCCGGGCACGACCGGCACGACATTCATCGATTACCTGATCGCCGATCCGTACATCATCCAGCCGGGCGAAGAACACAGCTGCTCGGAGCAGGTGCTGCGCCTGCCGCAGTGTTATCAACCCATCGACCGCAAACGAACCGTCGCCGAGCCGCTGGCGCGATCCGCCTACGGGTTGCCCGAATCAGGATTGGTGTTTTGCTGTTTCAACCAGACCTTCAAGATCACGCCCGACCTGTTTGCCGCATGGATGCGCATCCTGCAGGCCGTCCCCGACAGTGTGCTGTGGCTGGTGGATGACAACCGCTGGGCCACGACAAACCTGCGCGCGGCGGCGGCAGCGGCAGGCGTCGCAGCGGAGCGATTGGTCTTCGCGCCGCGGCTGCCGTTGGCGCAACACCTCGCACGCTACAAGGTCGCAGACCTCGCACTCGATACCTTCCCTTATACCTCGCACACCACGGCCAGCGATGCGCTGTGGTGCGGCTGCCCGCTGGTGGCGTTGCGCGGCGAAACCTTTGCCGCCCGGGTCTCCGGCAGCATACTCACTGCCGCACAGTTGCCGGCGTTGATCGCACAGTCGCTGGCCGATTATGAAGCGAAGGTATTGAAACTCGCCGCCAACCGCGAGTTGCTGCAGGATGTCGCGCGCCGCGTACGCGCGGTGCGTGAAACCGCGCCGTTGTTCGACACCCCGGCGTTCACGCGGGATCTCGAGGCGCTGTATCTGCAAATGCTGACGCGGGTATAACACCGCAGCATCAGGCATAAAAAAACGGGCGCCGAAGCGCCCGTTTTGAGTTCCGCGTAACGCGGAGGTGATGCTTGAAACTTAGACTTAGAAGCGGTGAGCGATGCTCATCGCAACAGCGTTCGACTTCGCGCCGGTGCCCGTGCCGGAGACGCCCATCAGGTCATACGTACCGGAAATGTCGTTCTTCAGATTGACATAACCGATCGAGGCCGTGGTGCGCTTCGACAGGTCGTGCAGGTAACGGATCTGCCACAGCTTGGCGCCGTTATCCGCTACAGCGACAGTCGGGCGACCGCCCATCGCTGCACCCAGCGTGCCTTTGGAGCTGTCAGCCACGGTGTAACCGAAGTGCAGGTTGTGCGGTCCGGAGAGCTTCCATTCCGCGCCCAGCTGGTAGGCCTTGTTCTTGGCCGTTGCGCCAACGGCGGTGTCAGCTTCCATCGCGATGTAGGTGGCGCCCAGTTTCAGGCCGTTGCCCAGGGTGTAGGCAGCGCTGAGGTGGTAGCCCGACTCGTCACCGGTGAAGGTGGCGGCAGAACCGACCGTGCCCGCAACTGCTACACCCGCCGTGTTAACCGTGCCGCCAGCAGCCGCTACGCGGTTGTTGTAGAAGTCCTTATGCAGTTCATAACCAATCGCCAGATCCAACGGGCCGGACTTGTAAGCACCGGCCAGCGACCAGACGCGCGGCTTGGCAGCAGCGTCGGACGTGGTGATGGACGAGCCGCTGTTGGTCGACGTGGTCGACGCCATGAACTGGAAGCCGCCGAAGTTCGGGCTGTCGAAGTTGATGGAATTGCGCTGACGGCGCTTGAACACGCCGGCGCTGCCGCCGTCGTCCACAGTCGTCGAGTTGCTCGCCAGCAGGTCGGCGGTGCCGTAGATACCGGTGTCGCGGCCGCCAACGTTGCCCATGGAGCGCTTGAACGGGGTATCCCAGTTGCCGATGAAGAAGTTACCGAAGTTGCCTTTGACGCCGACTGCGCTGTTGCGGGTGCAGAAGCCATCGCCGCTGACGCCGCGGAAGTCGGCGGTGGATTGGCAGTCGAACCAGGCGCTCATGCCGCCGCCCAGCTTCTCCTCACCTTTGAAACCGATGTTCGAGCCCGGGGCTTGCAGGATGTCGACGCCGGCCGGCTTCGCGCCAGCAGCGGTGGAGCCCGGACTGGTGAAGGCGTATTCCATGTAGATGGAGCCGTACATTTGCACGGAGCTGGTGCTCTGTGCCATCGCCACTGCGGGCGCGGCCAGCGCGCTGGCTACGGCGACTGCCATTAGTTTCTTGTTCATGCGTGTAAATCTCCTAGAGAGTTTATGTGGCTTGCCGCTGCGCCCGGTCTGAAAACTTTCAGCCTGACTTAGGCGACCTGCGCCTCCTCCGAGTAGCGAGGCTGTGTAGATTATCGGGGGGCACAAGTCACAAAACAAAGTACTCCGCCTGAAAATAACTGTTTATCCTGATGGCTGTCTCTTATTTACAACATGGGGTGCATATCAAAATCATCTAGAAAAACAAGTGCTTGGCGCAGGTTTCTGGCTGGCTCAGGTATAATTTTCACCGATGCAATGGCCAACTCTTTAGAAAATACTCAATAAAAACAAATGGTTACATTGCCCCCTAAGCCCATGTTGCTGAACCAGGCGCTGCAAACCGGGGGCGCAGCCTTGCAGCGCGGCGACTGGAACGCGGCGCTGGAATACGGCCGTATCGCGGCGGCGCTGGCGCCGGGACATGCCGGCGCGCGCAGTCTGCTCGGCCTGGCCTTGTTGCAACTGGGCCAGATCACTGCGGCCATCGCTGAACTCGAACTCGCCGCGGCACATGACAAACACAATGCCGGACTGCTCGGTAATCTGGCCCAGGCTTACGCCGCAGACGGGCGACACGCGGATGCGCACCAGAGCTTTCGCCGTGCGCAACGCATCGCTCCCGCGCACTGGCCCTATGCACTGGGCGCCGCCATCGCCCTCGCGCAACTGGGCAAGGCGGTGGCAGCGGAACCTTTGCTGCAACGGCTCGCCGCTCGCCATTCGCAGCAGGCAACGCTCTGGTACAACCTCGGCAATGTTCAGCTCCAGCTCGGCAAACCGGCCGATGCCGAACAGAGTTTTCATGCGGCACTGCGGCTTGCACCCGACGACGCCGACACCCGCCTCAGCCTGGGTTCCGCCCTGCATCAGCAATCGCGGTTTTCCGCGGCCGAGTCGGCATACCGTGAATGCATCACCCTGCAGCCGGAGTGGATCGCGCCGCGGCTGAACCTGATCTCGGTGCTGATCGACGACGGCCGCTTTGATGCAGCCGAAGCGGAATGCCATTCGCTGCTGGAACGCGCACCCGATCTGGCAGAAGCGCATCGCTTTCTCGGCGCGGCGCTCGGCCACCAGGGCAAGCAACGGCAGGCCCTCGCCGAGTACCGGCGCGCGGTGGAATGCGCGCCCGATGAGGCCCTGTCGCGGCGTTGCCTGGGTGGCGCGCTGGCGGAGTGCGGCCAGCTGCACGCCGCACTGCGCGTGTTGGCGCAAGCGGAAGCGCTGGAACCGGATACGGTCGCCATGCAGCAGCTGCGCAGTATGGTTGAACTGGCCCACGGCCTGTTCAGCGACGGCTGGTCGGCCTACCGCCAGCGACCGGCCTACCTGTTGTTGTCGAAAAAGTGGGCCAATGCCGCCATCACCCAGACACTGCCGGATACTCTTGCCGGCAAACAGCTGCTGATACGCCGCGAGCAGGGCATCGGCGATGAATTGTTCTTCCTGCGCCAGTTGCCGCTGCTGCAGGCGCGTGGCGCACGCATCACGGTGTACGCCAGCGCAAAGATCGCTGAGCTGATTCGCCGTGCGAACATTGCCGATGCAGTGGTTGCCGACACCGAACCGCCGCCGGGCGGCGCCGATCTGCAGATCTTCTGCGGCGACCTGCCGCATGCGCTGCAACCCTGTCCGTCATCGCCGCGACCGCGGCAGGACCTGCCCTGCGCATTGCGTGACTATCCGATACGCATCGCCGCCTATTTTCCGCTGCCGGCACCGACGCTGCGCATCCCTGCGCTACCCGACGCCACCTCGCGCATGCGGCTACGCCTGCGTGAACTGGGCGCGCCACCTTATCTGGGCATTACCTGGCGCGCCGGCACCGCAGGCCGTGATCAACGCGGCGCCGACTGGGGGCTGACCAAGGAAGTGCCGTTGCAACAACTCGGTGCGACGCTGCGGCCGGTCAACGGCACGCTGATTGCCCTGCAGCGGCTGCCGGCTGCCGGAGAAATCGACGCGCTCGCCGCGGCCTGCGGCCGGCCCATCGCCGATTTCACGGCCCTCAATGAATCACTCGAAGACATGCTGGCCCTGCTGGAACTGCTCGACGACTACATCGGCGTCAGCAACACCAACATGCATTTGCGCGCGGCGGCAGGCCGCGCAGCGCGTGTGCTGGTGCCGAGTCCGTCGGAATGGCGCTGGATGAACCGGGGTAAGCGCTCGCCGTGGTTTCCGCAGTTCAGTATCTACCGCCAGTCACTGAGCGGCGACTGGACGCCGGCGCTGGCGCAGCTGGAACGCGATCTCGCAACCACCGCGCAAGCTTGATGGGAAAAACGCACCGGATAAATCCGTCATCCCCGGAAAAGCCTACACGACGGTTGTTACCGGCGGCACGGCCCCCGCTTTTTGGAGTACGCTAAGTGCTCGCACCTGTAACGGATATTGATTCTTGAACAAGCAGAAATCGCGTGAATGCCAACCCTGCACCGCCTGCTGCGACGGCTGGCTGCAAATCGTTGTCGAAGGCAAACCGGTCTATCCCGGCAAGCCCTGCCATCACAGCACCGGTTCCGGCTGCAACGATTACGCCAACCGCCCGGTCGATCCCTGCCAGCAGTTCATCTGCGGCTGGCGCATGGACGACAGTCCGCTGCCCGATTGGATGAAGCCGAGCAATGCCAAGGTCGTCGTGCTGTTCAACCAGACTCAATGGCGCGGCATGCCGGTCGATGTCGCAGTACCCGTCGGCCGGCGCATCCCGCCGCGGGCATTGAACTGGCTGCAGCAGTTCGCACAAACCCGGCAGCGCGGACTGTTGTATTCGGAGCAGATAGTTGAGAACGGCCAATTCAGCAACCGCCAGGCAGCGCATGTTTATGGCCCGCCCGAATTCCAGCAGGAAATGGCCCAGCGCATGCAAAGCGGCCTGCCACTGTGGTAGTGCTGAACAACCCCACCGGGTTGCAGCCTGCAGATCGCCGCGGCGAAACTGCGTCTGATACAGGCGCAGCACGCAATGGCCGCCAGCTGATCGCCCGTACGCCATGCACCCGGAACACCGGCGTGTGCATATGATTGCAGCGCCGGGGCGGCGATGAGCGGAGGAATCGGGGACGCGGCCGCCGCCTATCAGAATGGCGATTGGACTGCCGCCAGGCACCTGTGCGGGCAAATCCTCGAAAAAAAACCCGGTGATGCCGATGCCCTGCATCTGCTGGGGCTTATTGCAGCGCAATCGGGAGAAAAAGAAAATGCCGTGCACCTGCTCCGTCGCGCATTGGACCTGAAACCCGGGGACCCGATTCTTCATGTGAACCTAGCCAATGCACTGGGTGAAATCCGGGAATATGCACAAGCCAGAGTTAATTATGAGCGGGCATTGGCACTGGCGCCCGGCCATGCAGCAGCCCATGTCGGTCTTGGCCATGTGTTGGCGGAACTCGGGCAACCCGGCCTGGCTGAAGAAAATTACAAAACGGCGATCGACAAAAATCCGCATAACGCCGACCTCCATTACAACTATGCCAATTTATTGAGCGATTCGGGCCGATGGCATGAGGCGGTGGATCACTACGAGCAGGCCATAGCCCTGCGGCCTGAATTTGTCGAGGCTTTTAATAATTACGGGATGGCGCTGGCTGATCTGGAGCGCTACGAAACGGCCATTGCTGCTTACCGGCGGGCCATCGCGCTTGATGCTGAATTTGCGGATGCGCACAATAATCTCGGCATCGCGCTGGCTGCCACCAGAAACTACGCAGGGGCTGTTTCTGCCTACCAAAAAGCAATCGCAATATCGCCGGATTATGTCGATGCCAACTGGAATCTTGCCTTATGCCAACTGGTGCTGGGCGACTTTGCCCGGGGCTGGAAGGGCTTTGAGTGGCGCTGGAAGCATCCTTCGTTTGACAAATTCTGGAGAGATTTTCCCCAACCGTACTGGCTCGGCCAGCAGGACCTGACGGGCAAAACCATACTGCTGCACTCCGAGCAGGGACTGGGCGACACGCTGCAGTTCTGCAGATACGCCAGGCTGCTGGCTGCCAGGTCTGCCCGCGTGATCATGGAGGTTCAGCCATCCCTGGCTGCGCTGTTGTCCGGGCTTGAAGGCGCAGCCCGGGTTATACCCAGAGGCGGCGAGCTGCCGGCCTTCGATTTCCATTGCTCGATGATGAGCCTGCCACTGGCATTTGCAACGGACCTCAACACCATCCCCGCCGACGTTCCCTACCTCCGCAGCAGCACCGGGGCTTGCGCAACATGGAAGGGCCGGTTGGGCGCCAAAACCAAACCCCGGATCGGCATCGTGTGGAGTGGCAATCCTGCGCAAAGCAACGACAGGAATCGCAGCATGCTTTTTTCCCAGATACTGCCGTTGATCGACTCGTCATTCGAATGGATCAGTTTGCAAAAGGGCGTGCGGGAAACCGACGCTGCATTGTTGAAGTCCCGTGCGGACGTACGTCACTTAGGCGATGACCTGGAGGATTTTGCCGACACCGCGGGATTGGTGGATAACCTGGATCTGGTGATCTCGGCATGCACCAGCGTTGCCCATCTGGCGGGCGCCATGGGCAAACCGGTCTGGATTCTGTTGCCCTACAACGCCGACTGGCGCTGGCTGCTGGACCGGGAAGACAGTCCCTGGTATCCCGACGCAAGATTATTTCGACAGCCGGCGATCGGCGATTGGGCGGGCGTCATGGTCAACGTGATCGCAGGGCTAAGGGCGCATTTTGGCGATGCTCCTCCCAGTACCACTGGCAATTAGTCAAAAAACGGACTAACAGTCTGTTGAAAAAGCGATGTGCGAGCGCGTGGGGAGCCCCCCGAGGAGACTCCCTTCGAGGCGCCTGGCGACCAAGCGCACACGCGTGCAAGCCTTTGATTTAACGAGAGTCGAAAAATCTTGTGCGACAGCGAAGAGCATCAATTTCGAGAATTTCAACAAACTGCTAAGGCATTGTTTGTTGCACCGAAGAATCATCAATTTATTTACTGCATTCGCGCATGAAATACATTACGCACACCCGGGAAATTCCCGAACTTGATATTGCGCAAATGGAATGACGCCGGAGTCATGCTAAGCTTGCGCAGTAACTCCACCGAATTCAATAAAATCAAAGACTTATGATCAATATCTATATCGGTTACGACGGTCGCGAAGCGGCGGCCTTCAATGTGCTGGCGTACAGCATCCATCGCCGCGCCTCCGCGCCGGTCACCATCGCGCCGGTGATGCTGTCGCAACTGCAGGGCGTATTCCATCGTCAACGACACCCCTTGCAGTCGACGGACTTTTCGTTTTCGCGTTTCCTGACGCCGTATCTGTCGGACTACGCCGGCTGGTCGATTTTCATGGACTGCGACATGCTGGTACTCGACGACATCGCCAGACTGTGGGCGCTGCGCGATGATCGTTACGCGGTGATGGTCGTCAAGCACGACCATGTGCCGACCGAAGACCGCAAATTCCTCAACGAACCGCAGACCAAATACGAAAAGAAAAACTGGTCGAGCGTGATGCTGTTCAACAACGCACGCTGCCGTGCATTGACGCCGGAATTCGTCAACACCGCATCGGGGCTCGAACTGCACCAGTTCAAATGGCTGGGCGACGACGGGCTGATCGGCGCGCTGCCGCCGCAGTGGAATCACCTGGTCGCCTAC
Organism: uncultured beta proteobacterium; assembly: GCA_903933915.1. Taxonomy (GTDB): domain Bacteria; phylum Pseudomonadota; class Gammaproteobacteria; order Burkholderiales; family SG8-41. The sequence goes on from CAIZLW010000210.1 coordinate 12,771, forward strand.
GACCCGCCGCGCAAGGATGCCGCGCTGGTGCACTACACGCTGGGCGGCCCGTACTTCGACAAATACCGCGACTGCGAGTACTCCAGTGAGTGGCTTGCCGAGCGCGACGCCATGCTGCATGCCGGCACCCAGGCGCTGGGCTGAGCGGCCCGGACGAGCCTGGTTGCCGCCCCTGCGCTGGAGGTCATGAGACAAGTGCCGTCGTCGCGTCATTCCATCGCCCAATTGCTGCAGCAGGGACAGGCGCATCACCAGCAGGGACAATGGGACCTGGCGGCAGCCCGTTACCGGGAAATCATCGACCGTCAGCCGCGCAGTTTCGAGGCCCTGCATTTGCTCGGTTTGCTGGCCTTGCAGACCGGCGACGCCGCGAATGCGGTGACCTGGCTGCAACGCGCCGCCAGGGTCAACCCCGCCGACGCCGCCACGCAATCGCTGATCGGCGTTGCTCTGCAGAGTAGCGGCCAACCGGCAGCCTCCATCGAATTTTTTGAGCGTGCGGCGCGTCTGCAGCCGAAGAATGCGGAATTCCATTACAACCTGGGCAAAGCATTGCGCGGTGCCGACCGCAATGATGAGGCACGTGCCAGTTACCTGGCGGCACTGCGCCTGAAGCCGGATTATCCGGAAGCACTCAACAATCTCAGCGAAACCCTGATGTCGCTGGACCTGCCGGCAGACGCGCTGAAGGCGGCCGACGACGCGCTGCGCCTGAAGCCGGAATATGCCGAAGCGTGGAGCAATCGCGGCGCGGCGCTGATCGGACTCCGCCAGTCCCATAAAGCGCTTGATGCGCTGAACCATGCGCTGGCACTCCGGCCCAATCTGCAGAAAGCCCTGGCCAACCGCGGTTCGGTTTTGCTCGGTCTCAACCGTTTTGCCGAGGCCCGCGCGGATTTCGAGAATGCGCTTGCCATGGCCCCTGATGAACCGCTGATGCAGTGGAATCTCGCGATGTGTCAGCTGCTGACCGGGGATTTTGCCGCAGGCTGGTCGCGGTATGACGCACGTTGGAGCATGGCCCTCAAGGGGTTGCATCCCCAATTCAGGCAACCAGAGTGGGACGGCCAGCCCACCGAACGGCGCGTGCTGGTGTGGGGCGAGCAGGGCCTCGGCGACCAGATCCTGTTCACTTCCATGTTCGCCGACACCGCGCTACACACGCGCCATGTGCGCTTTGCGGTGGCACCCCGCCTGCTGACGCTGTACCGGCGATCGTTCGATGGATTGCAGTTTTGCGCGCCCGAGGAAGCAGCGGCTGACCAGGCCTTTGATGCCTACATCTGCATGGGCGATCTGGGGCAGATTTTCCGGCCCCGGACTGAGGATTTTCTCGCCCATCGCAAGGCCTATCTGCGGGCGGACGCATCGCGCACCCGCGAACTCAGGCAGCGGATCGCGCAACCCGGCAAGCCGGTATGCGGCTTGTCCTGGTCCAGCAAGAACAAGGATGTCGGCCGGGAAAAAAGCATTTCGCTGGCAGACCTCTCGCGCGCATTTTCCGGGCTCGATGTTTCCTACATCGACCTGCAATATGGCGACACCGCGGCGGAACGCGCCGAAGTGCTGAAACAGGGCGGCATTGCGGTTGAGCGCTTACCGGATGTCGATACCTTCAACGACATTGATGATTTGGCTGCACTGGTCGAGGCCTGCGATGTCATCGTCACCATCAGCAACACCACCGCGCACCTCGCCGGCGCTCTGGGCAAAAAGGTTTTCCTGATGCTGCCGTTTGCGATCGGACGCTTTTGGTGCTGGCAGGCCGATCGCAGCGATGCGCTGTGGTATCCGGACGTGCGGATTTTCCGGCAACCGGCAGAAGGCGACTGGACGAGCGTAATCCGGGAAGTGCGTGACGCGCTGGCGGCACTGCCGCGGCCGGACGACGCGTAACGCAGCGGCGACTGCCGCCTTAAATGCCCAGCGCTTTCAGCTGCTTTTCCGGATAGCGCGTGCCGGCGGTAACGCCGGGCGGAAATGCCGCGGAGAGTTGTGCCAGTTCACCCGCGCTCAACTGCAGCGCAGCGGCGGCCAGATTCTGCTCGAGATAAGCGCGTCGTTTGGTGCCGGGAATCGGCACGATATCGTTGCCCTGTGCCAATAACCAGGCCAGTGCAACCTGTGCCGGCGTAGCTTTGTGAGCGCTTGCTATCGCCTCCAGGGATTTCAATAAGTCATTGTTTTTATTTATATTTTCCGGAAGGAATCGTGGGTGTTCGCGGCGCCGGTCCTTGGCGATCAAGGCATCGACGCTTTTGATGGTCGCCGTCAGATAACCGCGGCCCAGCGGCGCATAAGCCATGTAACCGATACCCAGTTCGCGACAGGTCGGCAGGATTTCGGTTTCGACATCCCGGCTCCACAGCGAGTATTCGGTTTCAACCGCGACCATCGGGTGCACCGCATGCGCGCGGCGGATGGTCTGCGCACCGGCTTCCGACAGCGCGAGATAACGCACCTTGCCCTGTTCGACCAGCTTTTTCATCGCGCCGACGGTGTCTTCGATCGGCACCGCCGCATCGACACGATGCAGGCCGTAGATGTCGATGACGTCCACACCAAGACGTTGCAGGCTTTTGTCGCAGGCGAGCGCCACATAGTCGGGGTGTCCGCCGGACAGCCCCTCGGGCACGCCGCCGCCCAGACCGACATTGCCGAACTTGGTGGCGAGCAGCACCTGGTCGCGCCGGCCCTTGATCGCCTGCGCAATCAATGACTCATTGATACCGCTGCCGTAGGCGTCGGAAGTCACCAGCAGATTGCAGCCGAGTTCGAAGGCACGATGCATGGTGGCGATCGATTCCGCATCATCCGTCTCGCCGTAGCTGATCGACATGCCCATGCAGCCGAGGCCGAGCGCCGGTACTTCGGGGCCGTTACGGCCGAGGGTGCGTTTGTTCATTGTTTTCTCGGTGAGCGGTGAGCGGTGAGCGGTGAGCGGTGAGCGGTGAGCGGTGAGCGGTGAGCGGTGAGCGGAGGGACTGCGATTCACGGCAGTTGTTCAATTTTACTGCTGCCTGTTTACTGCTCACTGCTCACTATTTTACGAATCACTGTTCACCCTCCGGGGATCTCTTCCATCGAGCCAGAACCGTCAAAAATCTAAGCTGGCGGAACCTTGACCGGGGGTTTGAGACCCAGCTTGGTCGCCCGGCGCGCATAACCGCGATCATCAAAGGTCAGCAGCTCGCTGCAAGCCTGACTCGCTGCCAAGTGCAGGGCATCAGCGAAATCGACTCCGCGCCGGCAGTGACGTAACGCATCCTCGACCTCGTCATGATCTTCGATCGTGACCCCGGGCAAGGCGATGAGGTGCGCCAGGCAGTCCGCCACCTTGCCGGCCGGCTGCTCGGCCACGGCGCGCAACACCCATTCGAGTTCGAGCATTACGGTTTTAGGCACAAACACGTCGCCAGCAGCGAGAATCCGCGCGGCGCACTGCGCCTGTGCCGGATCGTCATGCAGGTAGTATCGGGCGAGTATGTTCGTGTCAACGGCGCGCATGCTTGCCGGCTGCTTTCCTCATCGCTTTACCGCCGTGCATATCCTCGGTCGCGATACGTGGGCCTGTGTATTTGAGAATCGCGGCCCCACCCTCGACGCTCGAACTCGCATGCTTCTTGAGCAGCTTGAGTCTTGCGCCTCCGCCTTCTATGTCAAATTCGACCTTGCTGCCTGGCGTGATACCGAGGGCCAGCCGCACCCTCTTGGGAATAGTGACTTGCCCTTTGCTGGTGACCGATACCGCTGCCATGGGCGCGCTCCTTGAGTAATACCGGGTAAGTATTTTACACGTTTCACGCCCGCCAAGCCATGCCTTCCGCTGCATTGCCGCACCATGAACACCATGAATGCAGCATGGTGAGCGGTAACCCGATCACGATCATTACCGCTCACCACTGACCCTCACTTGGCGTAAGTCACCGTCAGCTCGCCGACGCCTTCGACATGACCTTCCAGTTTGTCACCGCGCTGCACCGGGCCGACACCAGCCGGTGTGCCCGACATGATGATGTCGCCGGGACGCAGCGTGATCAGCTTGGACAGGTACGAAATGGTCTCGGGAATGTTCCAGATCAGGTCCGCCAGATCGCCCTTCTGCTTGACCTCGCCGTTGATCTTCAGCCAGATCGCGCCCTTGGCCGGATGGCCGACCATGGCCACGGTTTTCAGCGCGGTGCACGGCGCTGAATCGTCGAAGGCCTTGCCCATTTCCCACGGCCGGCCCATTTTTTTCGCCTCACCCTGCAGATCGCGGCGGGTCATGTCGAGACCGACGCCGTAGCCGAACACGTGATCCAGCGCTTTTTCGACCGGAATATTCGAGCCGCCCTTGCCGATGGCGACGATCATTTCGATTTCGTGGTGCAGATCCTTAGTTGCCTGCGGATAGGGAATGGTCGCGCCGTTTTGCACAATCGCGTCGGCCGGCTTCATGAAAAAAAACGGCGGCTCGCGATCCGGGTCATGGCCCATTTCGCGTGCGTGCTCGGCATAGTTGCGGCCCACGCAGTAAATGCGGCCGACGGGAAACGCCTTGTTGCTCTCGACAACCGGCAGCGTAACGGCGCCGGGAAAATCAATTGCGTAACTCATCTTGCTTTCCTTTGTTTGCGATCAGCGGTTAAAAACAGATTCAGGTGACGGCCGGCGCGGGTGCCAGCGCCGGTGACAACAGTTGGCACATTGACCGCTTACTGGCGCTTGGCTTCGACCGCGACCCAGAAGCCCTGCGGCATGCGCTGGAACACGACCAGATCGAAGCGGCTGAGGAACTTCGGCAGCCACCACGCCGGGGGCTGCTGGATCAGATGCGCGTTGCGGCCGTCGGCCAGCACCTTGACCGCGGGCCCGGTGTGCACGGTAAAAAACCCCGCGCTGGCGGTGACGCGCCGCAGGTCATCCAGCACGTTGTCGAGGAGCTCCGGTTCAATGTGCTCCAGCACGTCGATGCAGGTAACAAACAGCGCGGGCTGCGGCGTCGCCGCCCACTCCGGGCGCGCCGGATCGTAGTGGCGGATCTGCGGCGGTGTCGGCATCAGCGTTTTCAGGGTTTCGCCGAGCCGCCCCTTGCCGGCGCCGTAATCCAGCAGTTCCGCGGAGCCGATCTGTTTGAGGAGTTCAGCCACGACCGGGGCATACTCCACCGAGGCCACGCCGTAATTGGGGTTCTCATGCAGGGTGGCCTGCATTTGCCGGTACTCTTCAGTAATCAGGGTGCTCATGGTGTTGGGATTCCGTTAAACCAGCTGTCTGACCAATGCGAACCCATGAGTGTAAAGAACCGCGGCTCCCAGTTCAAATCCTTGAAACAATACGCATCGCAGCGCATCAGACCAGCGATTTCCAGTGCCCATCCGGTATACCGCCGGATTCCGTGCTGACGGGCCCGGGACAAACCAGCGATGCGCTAAGCCCCGGGAGCAAAAAAACGCCTTAAAAAGCTGGCGACAATGAATTCCACCACCCAGTTGGAGACATGACGGCTGTTCTGGTCGTCGGCACCGTACACCTCAGCCTTGGTATATCCCGACAGCCAGCGCACGATTTCAAAAGCAGGGCAGAAATCACCGCTTTTCTCCGACGATCCGCATGTCCCGGGGTTCCTTGAGTTTGAACTGCGCAGGCTCCTGCCGCAGATTCACCAAGCCGGCTTCCCGCATGAGTTGCATCAGGCTGTTCGGGGTATAAGCCCAGCGGTGCATCATCAACGGATCTTTCCAGACGGGATCCCCATACAAGACCCACATGCTCCGCCGCCCCTCTTTACCGGGGCCGATGGCGATATCCGGGTTTTGCATGATTTCCTGGCAGGCGGTCAGCAAGTTGGGACACTCGATCACCATCAGTCCGCCAGGCTTGAGCACTCTGACCCACTCCTTGACGACATCCACGATTTCCCATCGCCAGAAATGCTCGACCACGTGGACCGAAAGAATCTCGTCAATTTCGTTATCGGCGAAAGGTTTCAGTTTTCGTAAATCACAGAGCACGTCGGGTTTACGTCCTTGCCGGCTGCCGGCGACATCAACATTGATATAACCCGGCAAAATTTTATCGCCGCAACCCAGATTCAGTTTCTTGAGCGGTGTTTTCCGGCGAGTCGCGGGGGGCATGATCGGCTTTGGTTTTTTGTCCGTCAGGCTCTCGAACAAGGCCAGCCACTGTTTTCCCACAATGCTGGGTTTCACCGTAGCCTTCACCAGCGCCTGACCCCGCCGTATCCTCGCCAGCACTTCCTGCGGCTGTGACAACGCGAAACCGATGCCCGCAATGAGATCCCTGCCCAGCCACGCCGCCTGTTCATAAGGCAGATAACTGCCGAGTGCGGCGGCCACCGGGAATCGTCCGGCCTGCAGCGTCTCCGCAATCCGGTTCGATGACGCGCCGGATTTGCGCGGATCCGCCGGATCCCCGGGGATCAGCACCAGATCGCAATCCGCCAAAGCCTCCCGCTGCGACTGGAAACTCCAGGCCATGAACCGCGTGCTGAAATGCGCGGACAGCTTCTTGTCGACCTGCGGAACCTTGTCCTTGAGTTCGGGCGAAGAGACGATGGTCAACTGGCATTTCTGCTGCTGACTGAAGGTTTGCAGCGATGGAAGCAGTTCCCCCAGATATTTGAAATTGGTCGGATGGCCGAACCACAGCAGTTTGAGAACTTTTCCTGGGGCAAACTGCGGCTTTTGCACGGGTTCCAGAATCGCATCTTCAATGACCAGCGGCTTGCGTCCGAGATGCGGCGCCATCAATTCCTGCATGCGTGTTGAATTGACGGTCATCACATCGCAGTACGGAAGGGCCTTGTTGTAAAAGTCGGCAATGGCGGCATTTTTCTTAGCGACGAAGGGGTATTCGCAGATATCCACCAGGACCTTGCGCTTGTTCTTGACCAGACGGCCCAGGACATCAAGCCACAGGCGGCCGTTGCTCGTGCCGAAAAACTTGGTGACCACGCAAAGGTCGATCGCATCCAGATCCACGCTGCCGACCGCAGCCGGATCATCACCGTTCAGGAACACATTACGGTGCCCTGCGCGCAGCGCAAAGGTTGAAGCAACACCGGCGCGCAACCGGGCGCTGGCCAGAACCAAATTCAACAAGCGCTGCTCCTGCCTGTCTCCAACGATGGATTTCGCAAGCGGCGCGGGCAACAACCACAATATCTGCACAGCATCTCCCTTTTCTGCGGCATGCGGCTTTCCGCAGACACGCTGATTCAAAACTTCCGTGGATTTCAATATCAGTCAGTCGACCATTTCGGCCGGCCCGGAGCGGCAAAAACCGGGGTCTTTGATAAATTCACATAAGTATTTGTTTTTATTGAATAAATATTCGGGCCGCGGGTTGCTTTGAAACACCCGCTGTTGCAGCGCTGTTGAGGTATTCTGCAGCGGGTTTTAATGATCAGATTATCGGTCAGAAATGCGGGGCGCCGGCTTGCGACAGGCAGGCAGTGTAATAAAGCGGATTGCCCTGTTCAAATTACCTCAAGCAGACGACAAATTCCCATTGGACGCATCCATCACTCTCGGCACCCTGTTCGCCAGCAGCTTTCTGGCCGCAACCCTGCTGCCCGGGGGATCGGAAGCGGTGCTGTTCGCCGTGCTGAAATTCCATCCGGAGCAATTCTGGGCCGCGCTGGGCGTGGCAACGCTGGGCAATACGCTGGGCGGAATGTCATCCTACCTCCTCGGCCGACTGATTCCGCAGACCAAACCGCTCAAGGGGCTGGCCACCGTGCAGCGCTGGGGCAGCCCGGTATTGCTGCTGTCGTGGGTGCCGCTGCTGGGGGACCCTTTGTGCGTCGCGGCAGGCTGGCTGCGGCTGAATCCCTGGTGGTCGACCCTGTTCATCGCGATCGGCAAATTTGGACGCTACTGGGTCATCGCCGCACTGGCGACATGAAGCCTTTGCTGCATTGCGCTAATATGTTGTTTCTTTGCGCATTCCCGTCACCGCGCAGCGCGGCTTGCCGCTGACTTTTCATCACCCGCCCCCTCGCAATGACCGCCCGCCTCAGAGAAATCCCCTACAACTACACCTCGTTCTCGGACCGCGAGATCGTGATCCGGCTGCTTGGCGCCTCACGCTGGGATCTGCTCAATGAACTGCGCGCGCAACGGCGCACCGGACGTTCGGCCAAAATGCTTTATGAAGTGCTGGGCGACATGTGGGTGGTCAAGCGCAACCCATATATCGAAGATGACCTGCTCGGCAACCGCAAACGCCGCGGCGCGCTGGTCGAAGGCATGCGCAAGCGGCTCAACAGCATTGATGCGCGACGCGACAACGACGACCGGCGCGTGGCCGAACTGCTGGACGCCGCACGCACGGCGGTCGATGACTTCGAAACCGAATTCGAAGACACGCTGGCGCTGCGCCGGCGCGCGCTGGCGCGGCTGTCGCGCACCACACGCCGCGACAACGTGCAGTTCGACGGACTCGCCCGCGTATCGCATGTCACCGACGCCACGGACTGGCGGGTGGAATATCCCTTTGTCGTCATCAACCCGGACAACGAAGAAGAAGTCCTGGAGATCGTGCGCGCCTGCATCGAACTCGGACTGACCATCATTCCGCGCGGCGGCGGCACCGGCTATACCGGCGGCGCCATTCCGCTGACCCGCCATTCGGCGGTGATCAATACCGAAAAACTCGACACGCTGGCGACCATTGATCGCGTCGCCCTGCCCGGTGTCGCACAGTCGGTGCCGGTCCTGCGCTGCGGCGCCGGCGTGGTCACCCGCCGCGCGATGGAAGCCGCAGAATCTGCAGGCCTGGTGTTTGCGTGCGACCCGACCTCGGCCGATGCGTCGTGCATCGGCGGCAACGTGGCGATGAACGCCGGCGGCAAAAAAGCGGTGTTGTGGGGTACCGCACTCGACAATCTCGCGTCCTGGAAAATGGTCACACCGGACGCGCAATGGATGCTGGTCGAACGCCTTGACCACAACCTCGGCAAGATTCATGACCTGGCAATGGCGCGCTTTCGCGTGACGCGTTACGCCCGTGACGGCAAAATCGACGGCAAAGCGGAAATCCTCGAAATTCCCGGCTCGACCTTCCGCAAGCGCGGCCTCGGCAAGGATGTGACCGACAAGGTGCTGGGCGGTTTGCCCGGTATCCAGAAGGAAGGCTGCGACGGCATCATCACCCAGGCGAGCTTTGTCCTGCATCGCATGCCGCCGGCGATCCGCACCGTATGCCTGGAGTTTTTCAGTCCGGTGCGTGAAGCGGTGCCGTCCATCGTTGAAATCAAGCGTTATGTCGACGGCAATCCGGACGCCATCCTCGCCGGCCTCGAACATCTCGATGAGCGCTATGTGAAAGCCGTCGGTTATGCGACCAAGTCACGCCGCGCCGGCCGGCCGAAAATGGTGCTGGTCGGCGATATCGTCGGCGAAAACGAGGATGCCGTGGCCGCTGCCGCATCCCAGGTGGTGCGTATCGCCAATGCCCGCGGCGGCGAGGGTTTCATCGCGGTGTCGGCGGAATCCCGCAAGACCTTCTGGCTGGACCGCGCACGCACGGCGGCAATCGCCCGCCATACCAACGCCTTCAAGATCAATGAAGACGTGGTCATCCCGCTGGAACGGCTGGGCGATTACTCCGATGGCATCGAACGCATCAACATCGAACTGTCGATCCGCAACAAGCTACGCATCCTCGATGCGGCGGCTGCCGTCGTTGCCGGTGAACTGCCGTTGCTGCAAACCGAACCCGGCGTTTCCGCGGTAGATGTCCTCGGCGACCGAGTCGAACGCGCACAGACGCTGATTACCGATGCGCGCGCCCGCTGGACCTGGCTGCTTGCACACATGGGCGACGCCATCACTGCGCTCCAGCCGGTGCCGCACCAACTGCCCGACGCGGTGCTGCAGCGCCCGGCCGCACACACGCTGTTCCACGCGCTGCAGGACCACGGCCTGCGGGTGTCCTGGAAAGAAGAAGTGCGCACGCACCTTGCCGACATTTTCAGCGGCCGGCCGTTCGCCAAAGTGATGGAAGCGATCGATGCCGCGCATCGCCAGGCGCTGCGCGGCCGCGTCTTCGTTGCGCTGCACATGCACGCCGGTGACGGCAACGTGCACACCAACATTCCCGTCAACTCCGACAACTACGAAATGCTGCAGGAGGCCGCCGAAGCGGTGGCGCGCATCATGCGCCTCGCGGAATCGCTGGACGGTGTGATCTCCGGCGAACACGGCATCGGCATCACCAAACTCGAATTCCTGCCGCCGGAACGCATTGCCGCGTTCCAGGCCTACAAGCAGCAGGTGGATCCGCAAGGCCGCTTCAACAAGGGCAAACTTCTGCCCGGCGCGGATCTCGGCAACGCCTACACGCCGAGCTTCTCGCTGCTCGGCGCCGAAAGCCTGATTCTCGAGCATTCCGACGTCGGCGCCATCGCCGACTCCGTCAAGGACTGTCTGCGCTGCGGCAAATGCAAGCCGGTCTGCGCCACCCACGTGCCGCGCGCCAACCTGCTCTACAGCCCGCGCAACAAGATCCTCGCCACCAGCCTGTTGATCGAGGCCTTCCTCTACGAAGAGCAGACCCGCCGCGGTAGTTCACTGGAACATTTCGATGAATTCGGCGACGTCGCCGACCACTGTACGGTCTGCCACAAGTGCGCGAATCCGTGCCCGGTCGATATCGATTTCGGCGACGTGTCGATCGCGATGCGCAATTTCCTCCGGCAGCATGGCAAACGCCGTTTCAACGCCGGTGCCAAAGCGGCGATGTTTTTCCTCAATGCCACCGACCCGCGCACCATCAACATCGCGCGCAAGCTGATGATCGACTGGGGCTACAAGGCGCAGCGCCTGGCCTACCGGGCAGCCAAATCACTGGGGCTGAGCAGACAGCAGACCCGGCAACCGCCGGCCACCACCGGCAAGCCGGCAATGCGCACACAGGTCATCCACTTCATCAACAAACCGATGCCCGGCGGACTGCCGAAGAAGGCGTCGCGCGCGCTGCTCGACATCGAAGACGCGCGCATGGTGCCGGTGATCCGCGATCCCGCCAAAGTCACCGAAGATTCGGACGCGGTGTTTTATTTCCCCGGCTGCGGCTCCGAGCGGCTGTTCAGCCAGGTCGGCCTCGCCACCCAGGCGATGCTGTTCGACCTTGGCGTGCAGACCGTGCTGCCGCCGGGTTATCTTTGCTGCGGTTATCCGCAAACCGCGGCAGGCGAAGAGGCCAAGGGCCAGGCGATCACCACCGCCAACCGCGTGCTGTTCCATCGCGTCGCACACACGCTGAACTATCTCGACATCAAAACGGTAATCGTGTCCTGCGGCACCTGCATGGATCAATTGCAGAAATACGAGTTCGGGAAAATTTTCCCCGGCTGCCGGCTGCTCGACATCCACGAATATCTGCTCGAGCGCGGCGTGAAGCTTGAAGGCGTCACCGGCACGCGCTACATGTATCACGACCCCTGCCACACGCCGATGAAAACGCACGCCCCGATGAAAGTGGTCAACACGCTGATGGCCTCACCGGTCGCACTCAGCGAGCGCTGCTGCGGCGAGTCCGGCACGCTCTCGGTGACGCGCCCCGATATCTCGACCCAGGTTCGTTTCCGCAAGGAAGAGGAAATGCGCCGCGGTGCGGCGCAGTTGCGCGAGGCCGGCGATGGGCCGCTGAAAATCCTCACTTCCTGTCCGTCCTGCCTGCAGGGGCTCGCGCGTTTTTCGCCGGACACCGGCGTCGAAGCCGACTATATCGTTGTCGAAATGGCGCATCATCTGCTAGGCGCAAACTGGATGGAGAATTATGTGGCGCGCGCCAACAACGGCGGTATCGAACGGGTTTTGCTGTAATGCGTGGCATCTGTCACATCGGAAAACACGCCAGTTGTCGTGGAACAGCGACATGTGACATATTCACTTGCCGATCCCTTCTAACCGCTGGATTATTCGTACCCGCTCAACATTGGGGTACGTCATGGCTACTGTCTTGAGTGCTAAACAAGGCCTGCTGAAAATCGCCGATGCTGCCGCAGCACGGGCATTCATTGCCCAGCTGGCAAACTTAACGCCCGCGCAACGGCAGGCGCAGTTGCTGACGCAACTGCAGCTGCTCACCGAAACCGGCGTCACCGGCACCCACCGCCTGCAGGTACTGGAGCTGCTGCGCGAGACCACGCTCGAAGTGCAGAACGCGCGCAACAAGGAATACTGGGGTCAGGCGGTGCCGTTCGACAACGAAACCCGTGAAATTTTCACGCGCAGCGTTGCCTTGTGGCACGCCCTCGCCGACGCCTACGAATCATTGATCACCGACATGGCGGAAGCCTCGCCCGAACTTGCCGGCCATGCCGCGCTGGTGTGTTACCGCGCACTGCGCTGCACTGGGTTTGCGATGAACGCGCATAACCGCGCTTACCATGCGGTGCCCGGTGCGGATTGGGAGCAATTGCACAGGCTTTATGCATTTGCCGAAAGCGCCGGGGTCCTCGACACGCCCGTATCCGAAAGCTCGGATGGCAAAAGCACCGTTAATCTGGCTTACCTGCAAATCGTGCTGACCCAGCGCGCCAAACCTGATTCGCTGTCGCTGCTGCAGATGAACACCGTTGATCGTGCGCTGGCACAATGGGTTCCGCTCGGCGGCATATCCATCACGCCGGCCGCCACTGATGCCAATATCGCGCTGGGCGTCGACCTCGGTTCGACGGAAGGCGCGCGTCGCCTGAAAAATCTCAGGGGCGACAATCTGCGTTATCTGGACCTTGAAAAAATCGGCGACAAGCTGCGTCAAACCGCGGTCGCACTGAAAAGCCAAAGTCCCGACAAACTGGGGCTGGGCCCGGTTTCACGCGAAGTCTGCGAGAAGCTGATGCTCACTCTCAATGCATACTGGCTGGCGCCGGGAACCGGCCGCGTTGATGAACGCAAAGCCGTCTCGTTCAACGTGCTGGTTTCGGGCACGCTGGCCGCAATGCATTTCAACATCAGCGGTAAACCCTTCTCGCCGCCGGATGCCGGCCTGAACTCACGCGCACGTTTCGAGATGGCCGGGTTCGATCGCGTTGACGGCCCCACGGTCGGCGAAGCTTCGATGCGCAGTCGCACGCTGGAAACATGGGCCGTGGCAAACCAGAGCGCCTCCGGCATTCTGGGCATGTGCCGCAAACCCACAGACTCCACCCGCCTCACACAAAATCAGTTGCTGGGTCTGGTTGCACCAAACGGCAATACCTACCTGGGTTTTGTGCAACGGCTGAGCGTCGACACCGAAGGCATGACATGGCTGGGATTCCGGCTGCTGCGCGCCAAAGCCCAGGCAGTCGCCGCCCGCATCGCGGACAACCAGATTCCCTATGAACGTGCACTGCTGATCGCCGGCGTGCCCGGCGGCGAACCGCAATCCATCGTGGTGCTCCCGGGCACCTACGGCCCGGGACGCGTGCTCGACCTGCACGACGGCAAACCACGCCAGATCCGGTTGACGGCGCTGATCGACAGTGGCTCGAATTTCGAGCGCGCCAGCTACAACGCGGCCTGAGCCGGCAACACCGGACTCCGGTGCGGCGCTGTTCTCCGCCGACTACACCACGGCCCGCACGCGTTTTCTCACGGCCGCCCGACAACCGGGCACGGCTGTTGAAGTGCTGCCCGTCGCCGCCCGCGGCCCCGGCGACGAAGATCTGAGCATTGATATTGCGTGGCTGGGTGCACGCGATGCGCGCCGCATCCTGCTGCACGTCAGCGGCGTGCACGGGGTCGAGGCCTACGCCGGTTCCGCCGCCCAGCTGTCTCTGCTCAACACGCCACCGGCAATACCCCCTGACGGCGCGCTGGTGCTTGTCCATGCACTCAATCCCTACGGCATGGCCTGGTTACGCCGCACCAACGAGCATAACGTTGACCTCAACCGCAACTTCCTCCCGGATACCGCCACCTGGGCTGGAGCGCCGCCGCTGTACCGCCGGCTTGATCGTCTGCTCAACCCGCCCTCACCACCGACGCGGGACGGCTTCGGCCTGCGCCTGGCGATGCGCGGCCTGCGTCATGGCTTTCACGCCATGCGTCAGGCCATTGCGCACGGCCAGCATCGTTACCCGAGAGGACTTTTTTACGGCGGCGCTGAACTGCAACCGGGACCGCGGCAATTTTGCGATTGGCTGCAACGGCGGCTGACCAGCGCAGATTCCGTGTTCGCCATCGACATGCATACCGGGCTGGGGCCGCACGGCGGCAGCACGCTGATCGTTGAACCCGGGATCAACGCAGCCACAACTGCAGAACTCGAGGCCGCCGTTGCGCAAGCGCTGATCGGAAGTGCGGCGATACCGGCCGCTTATAGCGTCCGCGGCAGCCTGGGCGCCGCGCTGCCGCGTCTGCTGCCGGGCGTTGATTTGAAGTTCGTCCTGCAGGAAATCGGCACTGGGTCATCACTGCACGTGCTGCAGGCGCTGCGCGATGAAAATCGCTGGCATCATTATGGTGAAGCGCATCTCGACCACCCCGCAAAAAGGCAGATCCGGGAGGCGTTATGCCCGGCATCCCCGGCGTGGCGTAGCGCGGCGGTCGCGCACGGCAGCGATCTGGTTTATCGTGCGGCGGATTGGTTATTCAGGAAAAAATACACATGACCTGCGAATTATGCGCAACACCGGGCGGCACCGTGCTGTGGGAAGACCCGCGCTGCCGCGTCATCCAGGTCGAAGAACCGGGGTATCCGCAATTCTGCCGGGTGATCTGGAAAGCCCATGTCCGCGAAATGACCGATCTGGCCCCCGCCGACCGATTGCATTGCATGAATGTGGTATTTGCCGTGGAACGCGGGATGCGCGATGCGCTGTCACCGGTGAAAATCAATCTGGCCAGCCTGGGCAACATGGTGGCGCATGTGCACTGGCATGTCATTCCGCGCTTTGCCGACGACCCCCATTTTCCGCAACCGATTTGGGGAATACGGCAGCGTGAAGACCGGGTTGCGCCCGCCGACGCTGACGCTCTGGCCAAGGCCATCCGGTTAGAGTTGATGAAGCTTTGAATTAAAACCGGAAACAGCGCCCAACTGTCCGCCAAAAATGGAAGCTACGCGGTGCGTACCGCGCCTGTCGGCGCAGCGCCGCGCTTGTCGTCTACGCGCCCCTCGGGAAAGATCACGCTGAAACAGCTGCCACGACCGGGTTCGCTGGTGACCTCGAGCTTCGCGGCATGCCGGTTGACCACGTGTTTGACGATGGCCAGGCCGAGCCCGGTGCCGCCGGTCTCGCGGGAGCGGCCGCGATCCACGCGATAAAAACGTTCGGTGAGCCGCGGCAAATACTGCGTCTCGATGCCAATCCCGGTATCGCGCACCGAAAACACTGCTTCGCCGTCGGCGCCGGCCTTCCACAACAACCGCACTTCGCCGCCGGCCGGGGTATAACGGATTGCATTGCTGACCAGATTGCCGAAAGCACTGCGCAACTCGTCTTCGGCACCGTTGATCCACGCCGGGCTTTCCAGCAGCAGCGTAACCTTGTGGCGTCCCGCCGACAGCGCCAGCGCATCGTGATACAGCCCGCGAGCGATGTCCGGAACATTCACCGGCTCCTCGCGCGCCGGATTACCCTCTGACTCGAGGCGCGACAGTGTCAGCAGATCTTCAACCAAGGTCTGCATGCGTTTGGCCTGATCACTCATCAGCGGCACCGAGCGGCGGATCAGTTCGGGATTCGGCGTTTCCATGTCGGCAATCGTTTCGAGAAAACCGCCGATCACGGTCAATGGCGTGCGCAGCTCGTGAGACACGTTGGCGACAAAATCGCGGCGCATGGTTTCCACGCGTTCGCGATCGGTGACATCACGGCTGATGATCAGCTTGCGATTCGCTTCGTACGGCACGATCAGCACCGACAGCACGAGATCTCCTCCGTGCGCGCTGCGCAAGTTCAGCGGCTCGGCATAACTGCCGCCCAGGGCTTCCGAAAACTGCGGCTGCCGCACCAGATGGGTCACCAGTTGGCCGAAGTCGCGCTTGGTATCGAGTCCGAAGTGCTGCTCCGATTTCGGGTTGCACCATTCGATGCGGTTGGAGCCGTCAAGAATAACCAGGCCGTCAGGCATCGCCATGCCGGCGCGCTGAAAATCATGCAGCGTTGCCGTCAACCGGGATTCGCTGCGCCGCTGGCGGCGCAGCAGATGATAAAACGCCGCAAAAACGTCTTCCCATATGCCGGAGCCGGCCGGCAACGCTTCCGGTCGCGGATCGGTCAGCCACTTCGACAGCTTTGCGAGGTGACGGGCGTGATGCAAAACCATGAACAGCAGGACAACCACAACCAGGGCTAACGCCGCGACAAGATCATCAACCTGCCAGGCGACCACAGCCAGGAGGGCGAGAACCGCCAGTCTGATAATCAGGGGCCACCACACTCCGCTCATCTCGGGACCTTGTCACTCAACAATGTCGGCATTTTACCCAGTCGCTCAACCCACGGAGAATCGATATCCGGAACTGCGTACGGTCTGGATCAGGGCATCGTGCCCCGTCGGCTCCAGCGCTTTGCGCAGGCGGCGGATGTGCACATCAACCGTGCGTTCCTCGACGAACACGTGATCTCCCCACACCTGATCCAGAAGCTGCACCCGGGTGTAGACGCGTTCGGCATGGGTCATGAAAAAATGCAGCAGGCGGAATTCCGTCGGCCCGAGCTGCAAAGACTGGCCATTGCCGGTGACCCGGTGACTGTTGGGGTCGAGCTGCAACCCTGCCGCATCAACCACATCGTCGGTCGCCTGCGGCGAGCGCCGGCGCAGCACGGCCTTGACCCGGGCGTTGAGTTCGCGCGGCGAAAAAGGTTTGGTGATGTAATCGTCGGCGCCGGTTTCGAGACCTGCCAGCTTGTCCTGTTCGTCAGCACGCGCGGTCAGCATGATCAACGGTATGGCCTGGGTGCGTTTGTCGCTGCGCAGACGTCGCGCAAACTCGACGCCGTTGATCCCGGGCAGCATCCAGTCAAGCACAATGAGATCAGGCAACTGCTCACGAACCATCTGCATCGCCTGTTCGGCCGACTCGGCGCGCAGCGCACGGTGTCCGGCCAGTTCCAGGTTGCAGGCGACCAGTTCCTGGATGGCCGGTTCGTCTTCCACAACCAGTATTGTTGCCGCCATGCGCACTCCAAAGGGTGTTTTTACCCTGTGCATATTATGAACCTGTTGTTACAGCGGTATGACAGTGCTGCGGCACCCCTCTGTAACCCATTGGTGTACAAAAGAATTTTTGATGATCTGCGGGGTCGGTTATGATCGGGTCTTGATTCTCATGAACCGCATACGGAACATCCATGGCCGGACTTAACAAGGGCGTACCTCTGCCCACCGAAATCACCCTGCACCAGGCCTCGCGCGCGCTGGAAATCTCGTTCGCCGACGGCAAGAGCTTCCGCCTGCCCTGCGAATTCCTGCGCGTTCATTCGCCATCCGCTGAAGTGCGCGGCCACGGGCCGGGCCAGGAAACGCTGCAGGCCGGCAAAAAGGAGGTCACCATCACTGCGGTCGAACCCGTCGGCCAGTACGCGGTTCAGTTGCGCTTTTCCGACGGTCACGACACCGGCATCTATTCCTGGGACCTGCTTTACGATTACGGCATGCAGCAGGAATCGATGTGGCAGCAATACCTGCAGCGCTTGCAGGAAGCGGGCGCCAGCCGCGAGGCCTGAGTTCGACCATGGTCAAGACCACCGATTTCGGATTTCAGAAAGTCGCCGAGGACGAAAAGGCGCGCAAGGTCGCGGAGGTGTTCGATTCGGTCGCCTCGCGCTACGACTTGATGAACGATCTGATGTCCGCGGGGATGCACCGGCTGTGGAAGCGCTTTGCGGTCGAACAGAGCCTGGTGCGTCCGGGCCAGCGCGTGCTCGACGTTGCCGGCGGCACTGGCGATCTGACCCGGCTGTTCTCGGAACGCGTGGGCCCGACCGGTTCCGTGGTCATCACCGACATCAACGGCCCGATGCTGCGGCATGGCCGCGACCGTCTGCTCGACGGCGGAAAACTGATCCCCGCGGTGCAGTGCGACGCCGAAAAACTGCCCTTCCCCGACGAATATTTCGATTGTGTCTGCGTCGCCTTCGGCCTGCGCAACATGACGCACAAGGATGCCGCACTGGCGGAAATGCGCCGCGTGCTGCGCGCCGGCGGCCGGCTGCTGGTGCTGGAATTTTCGCGGGTGTGGCAAGCGCTGGCGCCGCTGTACGACACCTACTCGTTTCAGGTACTGCCGCGGCTCGGCAAAATGATCACCGACGACGCCGACAGCTACCGTTATCTGGCGGAATCGATTCGCATGCATCCCGACCAGGAAACCCTGAAAACGATGATGCAGGAGGCCGGACTGGAAAGGGTCGAATATTTCAACCTTGCCGCCGGTGTGGTGGCCCTGCATCGCGGCATCCGTTTCTGAAACGTTCCGAAACCCGCAGGTAGTGCACCGTTCATTACCTCGACTATTACAGTTTGCAATGAACAGCGGCGGAGCTAACCCTATAATGCGCTGTCCAAGTTGCATCCATACACGAGGAGTTCGAATATGAAAATCCTGATCTCAGCAGTTGCCCTGTTTTTCGGCCTCACCATGGTCGGCGTTGAAGCCGAGGCTGCCAAACGCCTCGGTGGTGGCAAAAGCATGGGCGCCCAGCGCAGCATGACGCAGCAGCAGGCGACGCCCAAAGCCCCCGCGCAACAACAGCAGGCGCAGCAGGCCGGCGCCCCGGCACAACAGCCGGCAGCAGCGCCTGCGCAGACGGGCAACAAGTGGCTGGGGCCGCTGGCCGGTCTTGCCATGGGCGCGGGACTGATGGCGCTGTTCATGAACAACGGCATCTCCGGCGCACTGTCCGGGCTGCTGCTGGCAGCGGCCATCGCGGCGGTTGCCCTGCTGGCATTCCGCGCCTGGCGCGGCCGGGCCGCTCAGGCACCGATGCAATACGCCGGTCACCAGAACGCGGCGGTGCCCGAGCCAATGGCCATGGGTGGCGGCAGTGCGGCGCCACATGCGCTTGCAGCCACGGCAGGACGCTGGCCCGCTGATTTCAACGCAACTGAATTTATCCGTCACGCGCGGTTGAACTTCGTCCACCTGCAAGAAGCGCATGACGCCCGCGACAGCACGGCGCTGGCCGACTTCCTCGCGGCCGATCTGCTTGCTGAAGTCCAGGCACAGTGGCAAAGCGAAGGCGCGGCGCAAGGCAAAACCGACGTCGTCACGCTGGAGTCCGAAGTGCTGGAAGTGGTCAGCGAAGGCCTGCTCCATGTGGCCAGCGTGCGGTTCTCCGGCCTGATCCGCGAAGATGGCGCCAGCGAGCCGCAACCGTTCGCCGAAATCTGGCACCTCGAAAAACCGATGCGCGGCTCCACCGGCTGGCTGGTCTCCGGCATTCAGCAGGTCTGATTCGCGATGGCGGCCATGCCATCCCCCTTTGATGCACTGGTTGGCGCACCGCTGAATCATCTGCTGCGCGCCAACCACTGGGCGCGCGAATCGCTCAAACCGTTCACCGGCAAAACCGTCAGCGTGCGCTGCCCGCCGTTTTCCGCGAGTCTGCGAATTGTTGATTCCGGCGAAGTCACCCCGGCTGCCGCCGGTGCAACGCCAGACGCCACGCTGAGCGTGACCCCTGGCCTGTTGTTGCGGATGGCGACCCGGGATGACACCGCCTGGCGCGACATCGCCATTGAAGGGGATACCGCACTGGCCGGCGCAGTGCATCACCTGTGGCGCCATCTGCGCTGGGATGCCGAAGAAGATCTATCGCGCGTGTTCGGCGACATCGCCGCGCATCGCATGACGGGCACGGCGCAGGCGATGGGGCAATGGGCACTAATGAGCGGCGAAAATCTCGTCCGTTCATTCACCGAATACTGGACCGAAGAACGCCCTGCGGTCGCCGCAACCAACGACCTCAGCCGTTTTGCCACTGATGTCGACCTGCTGCGCGACGATCTAGCGCGGCTCGAAAAACGCATTTCCAGGCTCGCAGCACGCTGATTCGCGTTGTTCCCGCCCCCTTCGGCGCCGGGGCGGATAAAATGCGCAGGTGAGTATCCTCCGCCTGCTGAAAATCCTCCGCGTTTCCCTGCGTTTCGGACTCGACGAGTTCCTGCTCGGCCATGAACGCGTGCGCATATTGCGGGCAACGGTCAGCACGCTGCTGTTGTGGCGGGATCTGTCTGCCCCCCGCGCCGTGCGCCTGCGCCACGCGCTGGAAACGCTGGGGCCGATTTTCGTCAAATTCGGCCAAATGCTGTCGACGCGCCGCGACCTGATTCCGCCGGACATCGCCGAAGAACTGGCGCGGTTGCAGGATCAGGTGCCGCCGTTCCCGGGGGCGGACGTTGCGCGAATACTCGCCGCGGCCTATGGCAAACCGCTGGGTCAGGTGTTCTCCAGCTTCGATCTGGTTCCGATCGCCAGCGCCTCGGTCGCCCAGGTGCACATCGGCGCGCTGCCCGACGGCACCGAAGTCGCGGTCAAGGTACTGCGCCCCGGCATCGCCAACATCATTGCCAAGGATGTCGCGCTGCTCGATGCCGGCGCCGTGCTGCTGGAATGGCTGTGGCTCGACGGCAAACGACTAAAGCCGCGCGAAGTGGTCGCCGAATTTGCCCGCCATCTCGATGATGAACTCGACCTGATGCGCGAAGCGGCCAACGCCAGCCAGCTGCGCCGTAATTTCCGCAACTCGCCGCTGCTGGCGGTGCCCGAAATCCACTGGCAGTACTGCTCGACCGAAGTCATGGTCATGGAGCGCATGCACGGCACCCCCGTCTCCGCCGTCGCCGAAATGCACGCGCAGGGCATCGACATCCCCAAGCTCGCCCGCGCCGGCGTCGAAATCTTTTTCACCCAGGTATTCCGCGACGGCTTTTTCCACGCCGACATGCATCCCGGCAACATCCTCGTCGCAGCAAACGGCCAGTACGTCGCACTCGACTTCGGCATCATGGGCACGCTGACGGAGGTCGACAAACATTACCTCGCGCGCAACTTCATCGCCTTCTTCCGCCGCGACTACCGCCGCGTCGCTGAAGTCCATGTCGAATCGGGCTGGGCGCCGCCGGGCACGCGCGTCGATGAATTCGAGACCGCAATCCGCGCAGTCTGTGAGCCCATTTTCGACAAACCACTGAAGGATATTTCTTTCGGCAAGGTGCTGCTGCGGCTGTTCCAGACCTCGCGCCGCTTCAATATCGAAATCCAGCCGCAGCTGGTGCTGCTGCAGAAAACCCTGCTCAACGTCGAGGGCCTGGGCCGCGACCTCGACCCCAACCTCGATCTGTGGAACACGGCCAAGCCGTTCCTCGAGCGCTGGATGTCGGAACAGGTGGGCTGGCGCGGGCTGGTACGCCGGGTCGGCGAAGAACTGCCGTTCTGGAGCGAACTGCTGCCGCAGTTGCCACGCCTGGCGCAACAGTTTCTGGCGCGCGATCCCGAAGCGGCGCTGCGTGCGCATGTTGCCGCCCTGCTGGCGCAGCAGCGCCGCAACACCTGGCTGCTGGGGATTGCGATCGGCCTGCTCGCCGCGTTGCTGGCCCTGCAACTGCTGTCGTAATTGCATCGCCCGCGGCTATAATCCACCGGCAAAAGGGGATTTGCGATGCTGCTGTGGTTTGTCATTGCCTACCTGATGGTTTCGGTCGGGATTGGTCTGTGGGCCGCGACCCGCGTCCATAACACCAAGGATTTCGCCGTCGCCGGCCGGTCGCTGCCGCTGCCGATCGTCACCGCCACGGTATTCGCCACCTGGTTCGGCGCCGAAGCCGTGTTCGGCGTCTCCGCGCAGTTCGTCAAGGATGGTCTCTCCGGCGTGGTCGCCGACCCCTTCGGCTCCTCGCTGTGCCTGGTCATCGCCGGCCTGTTTTTCGCCAAAAAACTCTACAAGCTCAACATCCTCACCGTCGGCGACTTCTACCGGATGCGCTACAACCGTACGGTGGAGGTCATCACCTCGCTGTGCATCGTCGGCTCCTATCTCGGCTGGGTCTCGGCGCAGATCAAGGCGATGGGGCTGATTTTCAGCGTCATCACCAACGGCGCCGTCAGCCCCGAACTGGGCATGATCATCGGCGCCGCCATCGTGCTGACCTACACCACCTTCGGCGGCATGTTCTCCGTCGCCGTCCTCGATTTCGTGCAGATGATCGTGAGCATGGGCGGCCTGCTGTTCATCGCCTGGACCGTCAGCGGCATGACCGGCGGTGCCGGGGTGGTGATCGAGCACGCCGCGCAGGCCGGCAAATTCGAATTTTTCCCGCCGCCCGACCCGTGGATGTGGCTGACCTTCATTGGCGCGTTTCTGACCATGATGCTGGGATCGCTGCCGCAGCAGGATGTGTTCCAGCGCGTGACATCGGCGAAATCCGCCAATATCGCCATTGCGGGCTCACTGCTCGGCGCGTCGATCTACTTCTGCTTCACTTTCGTGCCGATGTTCATCGCTTATTCGGCGACGCTGATCGATCCCAAGCTGTTCACCGAACTGCTGGAAAAAGATTCCCAGCTGATCCTGCCGACGCTGGTGCTGCAACACATGCCGCTGTTTGCGCAAATCCTGTTTTTCGGCGCGGTGCTGTCAGCCATCATGAGTTGTTCATCGGCAACCCTGCTCGCGCCGTCGGTGATGTTCGCGGAAAACATCGTCAAGGGCTACTTTCCCCATCTCTCCGACCGCAAGTTTCTGTGGATCATGCGCATCACCATCGTGATTTTCGCGGCGATCGTGCTGCAGTTCGCGCTCCACTCGGAATCGTCGATTTTCCACATGGTCGAGTCGGCGTACAAAATCACCCTGGCCGGCGCGTTTATTCCACTGGTCGTCGGCGCCTTCTGGAAACGCGCCACGACGCAGGGCGCGCTGGCGGCGACGCTGGGCGGACTGATCTCCTGGATCCTCGTTGAACTGCTGGTCGGTGCAGCCAGTCCGATCCCTCCGCAACTGATCGGCCTGGTCGTCTCGGCATTCGGCATGCTCATCGGTTCGCTGCTGCCGCAGCGTTACGGCGTCGCGCCACACCACGAACATCCGCCCCATCACCACCCCCAGCCGCACCCGCAACAACCGCATCATCACGGCTGAAGCGGCCGCCGGATCGATCAGCCGTTGATATCGCGGACACTTCCGATCAAAGCGGTTCTGTTGGCATTACTCGGCCTCAACGCCGCCGTTTATGCCTCGACCGGCCGCGTCACCGAAACCCTCGACGCCCTTGCCTGGTTTGTGTTGCTGTTGCTGTTCGAGCTTGAAACCCGTTGCCCGCAGTGGACCCGCATGCGGCGCAACACCCTGGTCCTCGACGGCCTGCGCCTGCTGGCGGCTGGCGCCATCGCCTGGGCCGCTACGGCCTTTGTACGGGAACGCGAGTGGCTGGATGCCGCGAATGCCTGGCTGTGGATCGGCGTCATCATCCTGCTGGAACTGGAGGTGCGCCAACCTGCGTTGATCGCGCGCTGCCGGCGTGTAGCCATGGCGGCCGCGATCGCGCTGTACGGCGGATTAGCCGTGATCGCTGCAGCGTGGTTGATACAGGGCGAGTGGTTCGACGGTTACGACGCGGTGTTGTGGATCGCCGCGTTTGCAATGCTGGAACTGAATTTGCTGGGACGCATTCCCGGCGCGCCGGGGCCAGCCCCGGAAAAAATCAATAACTAATTGTTTTTATTGATTATTTATAGGCGGCACGAAACGCGTCCGCAAACCGTCCCAGATCTTCAAGCGGCAGGCTGTTGATACCGGCCGCCGCCTGCCGGCCGCCGCCGCTGGTGAATCCTGCGCACAGAGTTTCGGCGCCGACCGGATTGCTGCGCGGCGCACGCACGCTGACGACGTAACCGTCCGCCCTACTCACCAGCACGGCATGCGCCCGCTGCGGTTCCGCCTGCGCAAGACGGTTGCCGAACACGCCGTTGATGCGACGGCTCCACGCCGCATCGGGCAGCACGTACATCGCCGCCGCTTCAGTGGCGAATTCAGGCTGCACATCCTCGGCGCGCGCGATATCCTCGGCGCCGGCCTGCTTCAGTACTTCGAACACCGGCTCGTCAAAAATAAAATGTCGCGGATCGCGATAAGGTGCGATCAGCTGATACAGATCCGCCGGGGGATAATGCAGATCCTCAACACTCTCGCCATAGGCGTTGTAGTTGATCGCCTCGCCCAGTTCATGCAGGCGCGCGAGTTCGGTGTGATCGAGCTCCAGAGGTTGCGCGGCACGGATCGCCGATTCAACCAGGTTGTCGCCAAATGCGGCCACCACCGCCCATAAGCGGTGGCGACCGGCAAGATGGCTGTCGACGATCAGGCTGGTGCAGATATCGGGCGCGGTATCGATGTGCGCGCGGAAGCCCGGATGCTGCGGCAGCTCGCCGGCGGCGTGATGGTCGAAATACTCGATGCTCGCGCCCAGCTGCAGCGCCCGCGCCACGGCGGCGGCATTGCTGCGCAGCGAAACATCGAGAATGGTCAGGCTGTCGCCCGGCTGCGCATCGACGCGCGCCACGAGGGCGATGTCGCGCTTGACGCCGGTGATCAGCTCGGCGTCGCGGGGTTCATCCAGCCGCAGCTGGTGCAGCGCGCAGATACCGTCGGCGTCGCCGTTGAAGATGTCGTAGAATTTCATGAATGATGCCGGATTACACAGCGGGTGCCATGCCGCACGATTTCCGGTCGCGCGGATATCGCGTCGCTGCCATGGCGGCGCTAGCTTACAGTCTGGTGATCATCTATGCCAGCCTGCAGCCTTTCACCGGCTGGCGCACGGAAACCCTGCCGTTTGGCGCCTTTTTGTTCGCACCGTGGCCGCGCTGGATCAGCCTCGAGGACGTCGGCTTCAATTTCGCCGCATACCTGCCGCTGGGTTTTCTGCTGGCGCTGGCACTGTGCGCGCGCCTGCACCCACGCAATGCCGTGTTGCTGGCGATCATCGCCTGCGCCACGCTGAGCGTCGTACTCGAATCGGCCCAGCAATACCTGCCAGTACGCATTGCGTCAGCCGTTGACCTGCTGGTCAATGCCTGCGGCGGCATGGTCGGCGCGCTGATTGCGCCGCTGTTCGCGCCGGGCCACCGCTTCGGCGGAAGACTGGCATTGCTGCGCAACCGCTGGTTTATCGACGGGCCGCGGGGTGATGCCGTGCTGCTGCTCGCCGGATTGTGGCTGCTGACCCAGTTACATGCGGCACCGATCAATATGGGCAACGGCGACCTGCGCGCCAGTCTCGCGCTGGTTGCGCGGTTTGCCTATACGCCGGAATCGTACCGTTACGCCGAAGCCGGCGTGGTGATGCTCAGCATCGCGGCGCTCGGTCTGCTGCTGGGCAGCGTGGCACGCAACATCGGATCGGGTTACTGGCGCATGTTTACACTGTTCATCGCCGGCGCCTGTGTGCTGAAAACCCTGGCGGCGTGGCTGATCCTGCGCACGGCAACGCCCTGGAACTGGCTGACCCCGGGCTTTGTCATGGGACTCGCTGCAGCGATCATGCTGTTGCTGGTATTCGTCCGCCTGCCGCAGCGGGGACGCGGTTTTGCCGCCTTGCTGGCGCTGATCGCCGCCGTGGTACTGGTCAACTGCACGCCGGAAAACCCTTACCGCAGCCTGCCCGTTCATCTGTTACCGGGGCGGGTCGGTCATTTCCTCAGCTTTACCAGCATCAGCCGTGCGCTATCCGATCTCTGGCCGTTACTGACCCTGCTGTTCCTGCTGGTCAGCCTGCCGGTGCGCTATGCCTCGGACCGCCGCTGAACCCGGAGAACCGCATGCCCGCTAAACGCCCTGCCACATTATCCAGCCTGCGCGGCGATCTGCGCCGTTTTGCCGAAGTCCGCGAATGGCAGCAATTTCATACGCCAAAGAATCTCGCGATGGCGTTGAGCGTTGAAGCCGCTGAACTGCTGGAGTGCTTTCAGTGGCTGACGCCCGAACAATGCGCCGCACTCAACGCCACCGACCGACGCGCCGTGGAAGAGGAAGCCGCCGATGTGCTGCTGTACCTGCTGCGGTTGACCGATGTCATGGGCATCGACCTGCTGCAGGCGGCACAGCGCAAGATGAAACTCAATGCGCGCAAATACCCGGTGGCGCTGTCGCGCGGCTCCGCGCGCAAGTATTCCCGACGGTGATTCAGGTGCAGCGCGGTTATAATCCGCACTCCGCCGCACCGCGGCCCTGAATCCCGCCCTATTCCCGCGCCACACCCCGATGAACCATTTCAAGCATCACGTATTTTTCTGCTGCAATCAGCGCGAACCCGGTGCGAATTGCTGCAACAATCATGGCGCGCAGGATCTGCGCGACTACGCCAAGAACAAGGTCAAGGCGCTGGGACTCGCGGGTGAAGGCAAGGTGCGCATCAATCAGGCCGGCTGCCTGGATCGCTGCGACAAGGGTCCGGTGCTGGTGGTTTATCCCGAAGCCGTCTGGTACACCTATATTGACCGCGAAGACATCGACGAGATCGTCACCGAACATTTGCAGCACGGCCGTGTGGTCGAACGACTGAAGATCTGAGCCGCGCCGGCTCCTGTAACCAACCGCTACACGCATCGCCCGATGACCGCTACCGAACTCCGCCCGATGCCGCCCTCGACGCTGGAACGCCTTGTCATTGACGGGCCCGCAGGCGCGCTTGAAACCGATCTCAACGACCCCGGCCTGCCGCGGCGCGGCATCGCACTGATCGCGCATCCCAATCCGGTGCAGGGCGGCAGCAAGGACAACAAAGTCGTCACCACACTCGCCAAAACGCTGTTTGGCCTGGGTTATGTGGTCATCCGCCCCAACTTCCGCGGCGTCGGCTCCAGTGCCGGCGTGTTTGATCAGGGCACTGGTGAAACCGACGACCTGGTTGCTGTCATCCGCTACGCCAAGGGGCGTTTCGGCGAACTGCCGCTGCTGCTGGCGGGGTTTTCGTTCGGCGCCTTCGTGCAGACCCGCGTCGCCCAGCAGGTGACGGCGGAGCGGTTGGTGCTGGTCGGTCCTGCGGTGAACCGTTTCCCGGCGGCCACCGTGCCGGCGAACACGCTGGTTGTCCACGGCGAGCACGATGAAGTCGTGCCTCTCGCCGCAGTACTCGACTGGGCGCGGCCGCAGCACCTGCCGCTGGTCGTCGTTCCCGGCGGCGAACACTTTTTTCACGGCCGCCTGCATCTGCTCGCGCAGATCGTGCGCGCGCATTGCGTGTGAACCCGGCATCCCCTCTCATCGCAACGGGACTGCGCAAGTCTTACGGCGTGAATGAAGTCGTCTGCGGCGTCGATCTGGCGCTGCAACCTGGAGAATGTTTCGGCCTGCTCGGCCCCAACGGCGCGGGCAAGACCACAACACTGCGCCTGTGCCTGGGCCTCACCGCGCCCGACGGCGGCAGCATCCGCGTGCTCGGCCATGACGTGCCGCGCGAAGGACGCGAAGCCCGGCGGCGCATCGGCGTGGTGCCGCAATTCGACAACCTCGATCCCGACTTCACCGTCCGCGAGAATCTGCGCGTGTTCGGCCGTTATTTCGACATCGACAACACCACACTGCAGGCGCGCATCCCCGCGCTGCTCGAATTCGCCGGACTGTCCAGCCGCGCCGATACCCGCATCCAGACGCTGTCCGGCGGCATGAAACGCCGGCTGACGCTGGCCCGCGCGCTGATCAATGACCCTGAATTGCTGTTCCTTGATGAACCGACGACCGGACTGGATCCGCAGGCGCGACATGTGATCTGGGAACGCCTGCGCAACCTGCTGAAACAGGGCAAGACGCTGCTGCTGACCACGCACTTCATGGAAGAAGCGGAGCGCCTTTGCAGCCGCATCGCGATCATGGATCACGGCAAGATCATCACCGGCGGCGAACCGCGTGCGCTGATCGCCCAGCATGTCGAACCGCATGTGGTCGAAGTCTACGGCGAAGGCGTGCAGGAATGGGCTGATGCCTGCGGCCGCCGCCATGCCGAGCGCTGTGAAATCACCGGCGAAACCCTGTTCTGCTACACGCGCGATCCGGCGCCGCTGATCGCCGACCTCGACCGCCGCGGCGACCTGCGATATCTGCACCGCCGCGCCAATATCGAAGACGTGTTCCTGAAACTGACCGGGCGCGACCTCCGGGACTGATATGCCTGCAAAATACTGGTCTCCACCCCGACTGAGCCTGCGCTTTCTCCACGTCTGGCGGCGCAACCTGCTGGTCTGGCGCACGCTGGCGATCCCGTCGATGCTCGGCAATCTCGCCGATCCGCTGCTCTACATGTTTGGCCTGGGATACGGACTGGGCCGCATGCTCGAAGACGTCGGCGGCATGTCGTACATCGCCTTTCTGGCCGCCGGCGTGATCTGCTCCAGCACGATGATGAGCGCCTCGTTCGAATCCATGTATTCGGCGTTCTCGCGCATGCACATGCAGAAAACCTGGGATGCCATTCTCAATGCGCCGCTGACGCTCGACGACGTGCTGCTGGGCGAATGGGTGTGGTCGGCCAGCAAGAGTTTTCTCTCCGGCAGCGCGGTGCTGATCGTCGCCGCTTTGCTCGGCCTGGTACCTTCACCGCTGGCAATTGCGGTGATTCCGCTGATTTTCCTCACCGGCCTCGCTTTTGCCGGACTGGGCCTGATCATGACCGCGCTGTCGCCGAGTTATGACTTTTTCATGTACTACTTCACGCTGTGCGTGACGCCGATGATGCTGTTGTGCGGCGTATTCTTCCCGCTCCACGAACTGCCTGCGCCGGCACAGCTGCTGGCGCAGGCACTGCCGCTGACCCACGCGGTCGCGCTGGCCCGCCCGCTGGTCAACGGAACCGTGCCGCCCACATGGCTGCTGCACATCGCGGTGCTCGCGGCATACGCGGCCGGCAGCGCCTATATTGCGCTGGCGCTGACCCGGCGCCGGCTTCTGCAGTAACATCGGCATCATGCTCTGGGTCAAAATATTCCATCTGCTGTTTGTGATCTCGTGGTTCGCGGGGCTGTTCTATATGCCGCGCATCCTGGTCAATCTGGCGATGGAACAAAACGATGCCGCGTATGCACGCCTGCTGCTGATGGCGCGCAAGCTTTATCGCTTCATGACCCTGATTGCGGTGCCGGCGCTGGTGTTCGGCCTGTGGCTGTGGCTGGGCTACGGCATCAGCGGTGGCTGGCTGCACGCCAAACTGGTGCTGGTGGTGGTGCTGATCGGCTACCATCACGCCTGCGGCAGCCTGTTGCGAAAATTCGAACAGAAACGCAATGCGCGCTCTCATGTCTGGTTCCGCTGGTTCAACGAGGTACCGGTGCTGGTGCTGCTGGCCACGCTGATCCTCGTCGTGCTGAAACCGTTCTGATTCCCATGATCCGCTTCACCACAACACTCGCGCTTCTGCTGGCACTGACGCCCGCCTGCGCGGCCGAAGCGCGCATCATCGTGCAGCAGTCGCCGCTGGCGGGATTCCAGTATTACGACGGCAAGGTGCTGTGGGACAACATGCGTGTCGGTGACACGCTGACACTGGTGCGCGAGCCGCAGAATCCGCACGATACCAACGCGGTGCGCGTTGACTGGAATGGCCAGTCACTGGGTTATGTTCCCCGCCGCGACAACCGCGATGTCGCGCGGCAGCTCGACCGCGGCACACCCGTACAGGCGCGCATCGTAAACCTGAAGGAAGCACGCAATCCGTGGCAGCGCGTCGAATATGAAATCTTTGTTGACCTGCCCGTTACCCGGCCCTGACATGGAACAATTTTTCGCCACCTGTCCGCGCGGTCTCGAAGGCGTGCTCGCCGACGAACTGAAAGCGCTCGGTGCCGCTGACATCCAAGCCGCCGACGGCGGCACCGGCTTCAGCGGACCGTATGCGCTGTGCCGCCGCGTCAATCTCGAAAGCCGCATCGCCAGCCGCGTGTTATGGCGGATCGGCCACTGCAGCTACCGCAGCGAGAACGACATTTTTAATGCGGCGAAAAAAATCCGCTGGGCCCATTGGTTCGGCCCGAAACAGACCATCCGCGTCGACACCGCCGCGATCAGAAGCCCGCTGCAGAGCATCGACTTTGTCACGCTGCGCGTCAAAGACGCTGTGTGCGATGTGCTGCGAGACAGCGAAGGCCTGCGCCCCGATGTCGACACTCGCGCGCCTGACGTGCGCATCCATGTGTTCCTGACCCGTGACGATGCGGTGTTTTATCTCGACACTTCGGGTGATGCGCTGTTCAAGCGCGGCTGGCGTATGGCCGCCGGTGAGGCGCCGCTGCGCGAGAACCTCGCCGCGGGCATTCTCAAACTCGCCGGCTGGACGCCGGAGCAACCACTGCTCGATCCGATGTGCGGCAGCGGCACCTTCCTCGTCGAAGCTGCACTGATGGCGCGCAACCGCGCACCGGGTCTGGGTCGCAGCTTCGGTTTCGAAAAGCTGCGCAACCATGACGCCAAAGACTGGGCTTCACTGCGCGAGCAGGCTGCAGCCCGTGAAAATAAGTCAATAAAAACAGATATTTACGGTTACGACCGCAGCGGTGACGCGATCGCCATCGCCACCCGCAACATAGAGGCTCTGGGACTGGAGGCGCAGATTGCGCTGAAGCAATGCAGTTTCGAAGACTCGAAAGCGCCAGTCGCTGCGGGTCTGCTGATCACCAATCCGCCCTACGGCGTGCGCATGGAAGAACTCGATGACCTCGCGGACTGGTATCCAAAAGTCGGCGATGTGCTGAAACAACGTTATGCCGGCTGGACCGCCTTCATCCTCACCGGCGATCTGCGCATCGCCAAGCTGATCGGATTAAAACCGTCCAAACGCACACCGCTGTTCAATGGCGCGCTGGAGTGCCGTCTGTTCCGCTTCGAAATGGTGGCTGGCTTCATGCGCAAGGACCCACCGCCCCAACCCTAGCCGCGCAGTACGCGCACGATCAGTGACGTGCCGATCAGCAGCAGCATCACGCTGATGATCTTCAGCAGCGACTCGCGCGACACCTGAAGCTGGATGCGATGCCCCGCCCACAATCCGCCCAGCGCAAACGGCAGCAGCATCACCGCGCCGATGATGCGGTCGGCAAAAAACAGGCCGCCGGCGAGGAACACCAGTGCGCGGATCGACGTCGACAGCAGCACCATGTTTGACAGCGTTGCGCGCAGCACCGCCTTGTCGGGCAAGCGGCGTGTCAGATAGACCGCGTAGGGCGGCGCACCGACGCCAAACAGCGTTCCGGCAGCGCCGCCGCAAAATCCGGAAATCA
>CAIZLW010000211.1 GCA_903933915.1 uncultured beta proteobacterium
AAACGCACGACGTGCACATGCCGCCGCAAGCATGGGCAAGCCGATCTGGATTGAGGAAAAACTCGCGGCCGACGCCGGCGGCGAGCTGCTGAAAAGCCGTGGCCCCTTCAAACGGGTTTGGGCGCTGGTCGAAAGCGACCACGATCAAGACGTCAAGAAATAAGTACTGCCGAAGAAGTCCGGCCGAAGGTCTTATCGACCTGCGATCAGACCTGCAGTCAGTCTACCGTCTGCTTACGTATCAGGCGCGCCGCTTCCTCTGCGCGCGCGTCGTCGATTTCGCGCATGACACTGCTCAAGTCGACCGCCCCGACCTTCTGTTCATAACGGCCGGTGAGCACCGTATCGATTTTCAGCATACCGCGCTCGTAAAGGTCCCAGATTTCCGGACCGTAGTCGGTGGTCAGCAGTTCCGGCGCAAAACGACCGAAAAAATCACGCAGGTTAATCACGTCGCGTAACAGCATACGTGCGGCGTGGTTGTTGCCGGACGCGTCCACCGCCTGCGGCAGATCGATAATCACCGGACCGTCGGCCGCCAGCAGAATATTGAACTCCGACAAGTCGCCGTGAATAACGCCGGCGCACAGCATTAGCACCACCTCTCGCAGCAGCATGGCGTGGAATTCCTGCGCCTGTTCCGGCGTCAGCACTACATCATTCAGCCGCGGCGCAGCCTCACCGTTTTCATCGGCCACCAATTCCATCAGCAGCACGCCGTCGAGGAAATTGATTGGCGCCGGCACACGCACGCCGGCTGCAGCGAGCCGGTAAAGGGCATCGACCTCGGCACGCTGCCAAACGGCTTCCTGCTGTTGCCGGCCATAGCGGGTGCCCTTGGCCATGGCGCGGGTCTGGCGCGAGCTCCTGACCTTGCGGTTCTCGGTGTAATCGACGGCCTGGCGGAAACTGCGCTGCGTGGCTTCCTTGTAGATTTTGGCGCAGAGCGTGTCGCCGCCGCTGCGTACCACATAGACCACCGCTTCCTTGCCGCTCATCAACTGGCGCACCACCGAGTCGATCAGACCTTCTTCGATCAGGCTTTGCAGGCGTTTGGGTGGTTTCATCGGCCAATTTTACGCTACCCCTGCCGAACAGCCCCGGATAACCTCGATCCGGCCAGCTACTGCGTGACGCATCAAGCGTTCCGGCGAAGCCAGTTCACCTTCCGTTTGTAAGGGAACGCTCCATATGCTGGAAGGCTACTGTGGCGCCCGGGGTGGTCGCGGTAGAATCGTCCTCCCACCGACTTTTGCCATTCCCCACCCGCATGACCACCGCCCAGACCTTCGTCGTTAAGCATGATGCAGTCCATATTACGGTACGCGCCTATGGCACCGGCCCGCGCATCGTCATGATGCCTTCGCTGGGCCGCGGCGCCTCCGATTTTTTTGATATCGCAGAGCGCCTCGCCACCGCCGGCTATCGCGCCTTGTGCCCGGAACCACGCGGGCTTGGCGGCAGCCGCGGGCCGTTGCACGGCATCACGCTGCATGACTTCTCCCGCGACATCGCGGCGGTCATCGAACACGATGGCGGTGGACCGACGGTTGTCGCCGGCCATGCCTTCGGCAACTTCGTCGCACGCACCATGGCCGCCGACTACCCGCAGCTGACCCGCGCCGTGGTACTGCTGGCGGCGACCCATACCTGGCCGCTGGCGCAGGACCTGCGCGACTCCATTAACAAATGCCACCAGATGGATCTGCCGGAAGAAGTCAGACTTAAACATTTGCAGCATGTATTCTTCGCGCCCGGCAACGACGCCCGCGTCTGGCTGGGCGGCTGGGACGAAGACGTGATGCACGCTGAACGCGACGCCACCGAAGCGACGCCGAAGGAACAATGGTGGACCGCGGGCAAGGCGCCGGTACTCGATGTGCTGTCGCTGAAAGATCCGCTGTCGCCGCCGGACAGCATCTACACCTACCGCGACCAGTGGGGCGCCGATCGCGTCACCATCGCCAAAATCGACAATGCCGCGCACGCCCTCCTGCCGGAGCAGCCCGCCGCGGTTGCTGACGCCATCGTCGCCTACATGAAACAGCTCGGCACATGAAGCTGTACTGGTCGTCGCGATCGCCATTCGTGCGCAAGGTCATGGCGTTCGCCCATGAATGCGGAGTGGCCGCACGTATCGAATGCGTGCCGACGCTGGTGGCGATGACCCAGCCCAACGCCGACCTGCTGAAAATCAACCCGACCGGCAAGATCCCGACGCTGCTGCTCGATGACGGCAGCGCGCTGTATGACTCGACAGTGATCTGTGAATACCTCGACAGCCTGCATGACGGCCGCAAACTGTTTCCGGAATCCGGGCTGGCACGTTGGACCGCCCTGCGCCGCCATGCACTCGGCAACAACCTGCTCGACAACCTGATGTTGTGGCGCAATGAATCCCTGCGCCCGCAATCGCAGCAGTCGCCGGAAACGCTGGCGGCCTTCGATCTGAAAGTACGCAATGCCGTCGCCGCGCTCGACCGTGAAGCCGATACGCTTACCGCCGATCCGGTCGGCATCGGCCATGTCGCCATTGCCTGTGCGCTGAGCTACAGCGATTTCCGTTTTGCACACTTGGGCTGGCGCCGCGGCAATGACCGCATCGCACACTGGTTCGATGCGTTCGCGCAAAGGCCCTCAATGGTCAATACCGCGCACGTCGACCAATAAGCCGCCACAACAACAAGCATCGCGAGAAGAACACGATGAACAAAAAACTGGCTTTGCTGCCTTTGCTGTTTGCATCCCTGGTGTTGCCGGCAACGGCACAGCAGCAATATCCGGCGCGGGCAATCCGTATCGTCGTCGGATTCCCGGCCGGCGGACCGACCGATATCGTCGCGCGGCAGATGGCGCCGAAAATGTCCGAAGGACTCGGCCAGCAGGTCATCGTCGACAACCGCGGCGGCGCCGGTGGCATGATCGCCACCGAGCAGGTCGCCAAGGCTGCGCCCGACGGCTACACCATCCTGATGGGCACCATCGGCGGTGTCGCCGTGGCGATGAGCCTGAACCCGAACCGCGGCTACGACACGCTGCGCGATCTCGCGCCGATCACCCAAAGCGTCACCGTCACCAGCATCCTCGTCACCCATCCCTCGGTACCGGCGAATAATGTCAGGGAACTGCTGGCACTGGCGCGCGCCAAGCCGGGCAGCCTCAATTACGGCTCATCCGGCAACGGCACCATCACCCATCTTGCCGGCGAACTACTGAAATACATGGCCAAGGTCAGCATCACCCATGTGCCGTACAAGGGCGGCTCACCCGCATTGACCGCCCTGGTCTCCGGCGAAGTCGACCTGACCTACGAGAACAGCCTGATCATCACGCCGCACATCAAGTCGGGCAAAGTCAAAGGGATTGCCGTCACCGGCGCCAAACGTTCGGCGCTGCTGCCGGAACTGCCGACCATCGCCGAAACCCTGCCCGGCTACAGCGCCAGCGGCTGGTACGGCCTGCTGGCACCCTCGGCCACCGCAAAACCCGTGATCACCCGCCTGCATGCTGAATCGGTCAAGGCGCTGCGCGCGCCGGATGTCGTCGAACGCCTGTCCAGTCAGGGCGCCGAACCGGTCGGCAACACGCCCGAAGAATTCACCGCCTTCGTACGCAGCGAAATCAGCAAATGGGCGACCCTGGTGAAAGCCGCCAACATGCGCACCGATTGAAAGAACCCCATTTACAGGATGGACAGGATGAGCAGGATTAAAACCAGGCGCTTCCCTGTCGCGCTTTATCCTGTGAATCCTGTACATCGTGTTAATTTTTCTTTGAATTAAAACAATAATCCATGTCAACCCAGACCAGTACCGTTCCCGACCTCTCCCGATTGCTTGACCCGCGCGGCGTTGCCGTGATCGGCGCCTCCACCGACCTCACCCGCATCGGCGGCCAGCCGATCAAACTGCTCACCGAATACGGCTACAAGGGCCAGGTGTATCCGGTCAACCCGAAGTATCCGGAGATCAAGGGGCTAAAGTGTTATCCCGACGTATCCGCCGTGCCGCAACCCTGCGACATCGCATTGATTGCGGTCTCCGGGCACCTGGTGCCGGGCGCGATCGAACAATGCGGCAAGGCCGGCATCCCGTTTGCGGTGATCCTCTCGGCGGGTTTCAGTGAAGCCGGTGAAGCCGGCAAGGAACTCAATGACAAACTGCTCGCCGCGATCAAGAAAAGCGGCGTGCGCGTGGTTGGCCCGAACTGCCTCGGTGTTTTGAATCTTGATGCCGACTTCCGCCTCGGCTTCGGCGGCACGCTGCAACTCAAAACACTCAAGCCCGGCCCGATTGCCATGGTGACGCAATCCGGCGGCTTCGGTTTCGGCGTAGTCGCGGTCGCCTGTTATTACGGGCTCGGCTTCAACCATGTCGTCTCCACCGGCAATGAAGCCGACCTCACCGCACTCGACTGGATGGAATACCTGATCGAACGGCCCGACGTCGAAATCCTCACTGCATTCCTTGAAGGCACCACCGAAGGCAAACGGCTGCGCCGCATCGGCGCACGTGCACTCGAACTCGGCAAGCCGATCCTGATCTGGAAAGTCGGCAATACCGAAGTCGGCAGCAAAGCGGCGACATCGCACACCGCACGACTCACTGCCGGTTACGAACTGTTCCGCACCGCATTCCGCGAAGGCGGCTTTGTCGAGGTGCAGGATGTCGATGACCTGATCGACTATTGCAAAGCCTTCCGCGCCAAGAAACTGCCGCGCGGCAACGGCGTCGGCGTAATGACCCTCTCCGGCGGCGCCGGCGTCTTGATGGCCGACCGCTGCAACGCGCGCGGCCTGACGCTGCCCCGGCTGACCGACAAGACGCGCGAAACACTGCGCGGCATCGTCGTCGCCTACGCCTCGATCGACAATCCGATCGATACCACCGCACAGGGCTATAACGACAACTTCGCGTCGTATACCAAGACCATGCGCGAAGTGCTGGCCGATCCCAATATCGATTCCATCGTCGCCCGTTCGCCGCGCGGCACTGTAGCGCAGGCCTGGGCCGAAGGCCTGATCGAAATGCTCAAGGGCATCGACAAGCCGCTGCTGCTGAACTGGCCGACCTCGCCGGACGACAACCGCGCCGCGATGGACTATCTGGAGAAAAACGGCGTGCCCTGCATGCTGGCACCGGGCCGCACCGTCGACGCACTGGCCGCGCTGACCGATTTCGCCCGCAAGCGCCGCGTCTTCAATGAAACCCGTGCCCGCGGCGGCAAACGCGCCATTGCCAGACAGAAACTCGATCTTTCCGGTTCGGGCACGTTGGGTGAACACGCCTCCAAAGCCCTGCTCCAGGCCTACGGCATCCCGGTCACCGGTGAACAACTGCTGGCGCCGGACGCCGTCGAAAAACTGACCGCGGCACCGCTGCCCTTCCCGCTGGCGGTGAAAATAGAGTCGGCCGACATCCCGCACAAGACCGAAGCCGGCGTGATCCGCCTCAACATCACCAGCCTCGACGGCCTGAAGCAGGCCGCGCGTGAAGTGCTGGCGGCCGCGAAACAATACAAGCCCGATGCGCGCATCGCCGGCATTCTGGTGCAGCAGATGGCCACTGGCGAAGAGATCATCCTCGGCGTGGTCAACGATCCGCACTTCGGCCCGGTGATCGCCTTCGGTCTCGGCGGCGTATTCACCGAAATCATGCATGACGTGACCCACCGCTTTGCGCCGTTCGACGTTGAAACCGCAAAAACGATGATCCACGAGATCAAGGGCGTGAAGCTGCTGCAGGGTTATCGCGGCAAGGCGCCGTGCAACATCGATGCGCTGGCCGACGCGATCTCGCGGCTGTCGCTGCTCGCCGCAGACCATGAAGACCGCATTGCCGAGATCGACATCAATCCGCTGTTCGTCAATGCCGATGGCGTGATCGCAGCCGACGCGCTGGTAGTGCTGAAAGACTGAAAACGAATTTACAGGACGGAACAGGATGCGCAGGATAAAAAACAAACCTTACTGGAAATACATGCCATTGATCCATGGGGTTTCATCCTGTAAATCCTGTCCATCCTGTTAGTGGATTGATTTTGCAATCATGAACAAACCTTTCAAAACCCGCATCACTGACCTTTACGGCATCCGCCTGCCCATCATCGCCAGCGGCCTGATGTGGCTGGCCGATCCGGTCTATGTTGCGGCCGTTGCACGCGCCGGACTTATCGGCTTCATGACCGCGGCGAGTTTCCCCAACGTTGAAGCCCTGCGTGCCGGCATTCGCCGCTGCCGCGAACTGAGCGAAGGCAAACCCTTCGGCGTCAACATCATGATACGCATCAGCCGCGATGGCACTGACCGGGTGACGCCATTGATCGATGCGGTGATTGAAGAAGGCGTCAAGTTTGTCGAGACCGCCGGCAACAACCCCGAAGCGTATATCCGGCGACTGAAAGATGCAGGCATCATCGTCGTGCACAAGGTGCCGGGGGTGATGCGCTACGTCAAGAAAGCAGAATCGCTGGGCGCGGACGCCGTCATTGTCATCGGCGCCGAAGCCGGCGGTCATCCCGGTGTCGAACCGGTGGGCACAATGGTCGCGGCCGCCGCGGCCGCGCGTGCAGTCAAAATTCCGCTGATCGTTGCCGGCGGCATCGGCACCGGCGAGCAACTCGTGGCCGCACTGGCGCTGGGCGCCGACGGCATTGCGATGGGCACACGCTTCCTGGTGTCCGAAGAAATCTGGGCACACCGGCAATACAAGGAACGTCTTGTTGCAGCTGGAGAAGCTGATACGACACTGCTGCTGCAGTCAATGCGAAACACGCAACGCGCACTGAAGACCGGCCATGTCGCGATGATCCAGCAGCTCGAACAGCAACAGCCGGTCAACAACGAATCCATCCTGCCGCACATCATGGGCACCGTCGGCCGCAAAGCCTACGAAACCGGCGATGTTGAAAAAGCCATGCTGTCATGTGGGCAAGGAGTGGTGTTCGCCGATAAAATCGAACCACTGGCTGCGATCGTTGATCGCATAGAAGCCGAAGCCCGCGTTGCGATAGGCAGGCTCAACACGCTCTACCGTCCCGGGTAGACGCTTCGAGGAGAAGTCATGAATCACAAGTATTTGTTTTTATTGGTATTTTCATTTGCGGCTGGCTTGGCGCAGGCGCAGAACTATCCGAGCAAACCGGTGCGCCTGATCGTGCCCTTTGCCGCCGGCGGCAGCACCGACGTCATCGCCCGCATTCTCGCGCCCAAGCTCAGTGAAGTCTGGGGCCAGCAGGTCCTCGTCGATAACCGCCCCGGCGGCAATACCGTGATCGGTACCGACATCGTTGCCAAATCGCCGCCCGACGGCCACGTGCTGCTGGTCACACCTGCGCCGTTCACGGTCGTTCCCAGCGTGCTGACCAAACTTCCGTACGACCCCGCAAAAGACTTCGAGCCGATCACGCTGATCAACACCACGCCGATGGGCTTAGTGGTTCACCCGGGCGTTCCTGCAAAAAATCTCAAGGAACTGATCGCTCTGGCGAAAGCCCGCCCCGGCCAGATGAACTTCGGATCTTCCGGCAGCGGCGGCGTCCCGCATCTTTCCGGCGAACTGCTGAACACCATGGCCGGGCTGAAGATCATTCACGTGCCCTACAAAGGCAATGCGCCGGCACTGGCGGATCTCGTCGGCGGCCATGTCGACATGGCTTTCAACGGCCTGACTTCCGTGATGTCGTTCATCAAATCGGGCCGGCTGCGCGTACTGGGCGTGACCAGCCTGACGCGGACCGCCGCATTGCCCGATGTGCCGACTTTCGATGAGCAGGGACTAAAAGGTTTCCAGGCCGTGGCATGGAATGGCCTGACTGCTCCGGCGCGCACCCCGAAAGAGGCCATTGTGCGTATCCAGGAAGCCAGCGCACGCATCATCAAATCCCCGGAACTGGCCGAGCAACTGAAGCGTGACGGCTCCGACCCGGTGGGCAGCACCACCGCCGAGTTCACCGCCCACCTGCGCGATGAAGTCGTGAAATGGAAAAAAGTGCTTGATCGCGCCGGCATCAAATCCTTCTAGAAAAAATCCGATGAGCATCAAGATCACCCACGACGACGGCATCGCTACCGTCTGCCTCGACCGCGCCGACAAACTGAATGCGCTGTCGATGGAGATGTACCACGAACTCGCCGACGCCTTTACCGAGTTGAACAATGACGACAAGGTCCGCGTCGTACTGCTGACCGGTGCCGGACGTGCCTTCTGTGCCGGGGGCGACGTCGGTTCGATGGCGAGCTTTGATGTGGTCAGCGGCCGCAAGCGCTCCAAGAGTCATCACCGGATGATTCTTGCGCTGCATCACCTCGAAAAACCGGTGATCGCCGCAGTGCGCGGCCCGGCAGCCGGCATCGGCGCCAGCCTCGCACTCGCTTGCGACCTGATCGTTGCCAGCGAAACCGCCTATCTGCTGATGGCGTTCAAGAACGTCGGCATTCCGCCGGACGGCGGTGCGATCTATTTCCTGACCCAGCACCTCGGCCTCGCCCGCGCCAAGGAAATCGTCTACAGCGCACGCAAGCTGCCCGCCACCGAAGCCAAAGACATGGGGCTGATCAGCAAGGTCGTGCCCGATGACCAACTGGAAGCGGCTTCGCTGGCACTGGCGCGCGAAATCGCCGGCTCCGCGACTTATGCATTAACTCTGGCCAAACGCATGTTCCAGTACATGTATGTGCCGACCCTCGAACAGTTACTGGAACTGGAAGTGCTGGCGATCTGCGGCGCGCGCATGACCCACGACCATGTCGAAGGCGTCACCGCGTTCAAGGAAAAACGCAAACCGCAGTTCAAGGGCAAATAAGAGCGTCGTAAAACCGAATTAACAGGATGGACAGGATATTCAGGATGAAAAACAGCGCAGCCGGGTATCCCAAGGGTTTTATCTTGTACATCCTGCCCATCCTGTAAATTGGATCTTTTGTGACTATTAGAAGCACACCGGACTGGAAAAAGCAGACTCTCGCCGAAACGCTGACCGCCGTTGCCACTGCACACCCGCAGGATCAGGCACTGGTGATTTCCGGCCGCCGCCTGACCTATGCCGAATTGCGCGACGACGTGCGTGAAATCGCAATGGGCCTGCGCGCGCTGGGCATCAACCGCGGCGACCACGTCGCGGTGTGCATGGGCAATTCGCCCGAGTGGATGATTTTCTTTTACGCCGCCGCGAGCATCGGCGCGGTGACCGTGCCGGTGAATACGCGCTTCAAGGCCGACGAAATGCTCTACTGCCTGAAGCAGGCCGACGTGAAACTGCTGTTCGTCGCCGACCACTTCCTGAAAATCGACTTCATCGCGATGCTGCGCGGCATCTGCCCGGCCGTCGACAACAAACTGCCCGACCCCGCACTGCCGATGCTGCATACCGTAGTTGTGCTTGGCGAGGATGTACCCGCCGGCGCGATCAGCTTTGCCGGACTCATCGCCAAAGGTGCCGCCTTCGACGAGCGGCAACCGCCGGAAGTTCACCCCGACGATGTGCTGCTGATGCAGTTCACCTCGGGCACAACGTCCTATCCGAAGGGCGTGATGCTGTCGCACGACAACATGCTGCGCAACGCCGCCTATATCGCCGCGCGCTTCCATCTGAAGGCCAAGGACCGTTACTACAGCGCCCGCCCCTGGTACCACGTCGCTGGCACCACGCTGTCGATGCTGGCGGCGCTGACCACTGGCGCCTGCCTGTATTCGTCGCCGCACTTCGATGCCGGTGAAGCGCTGGTGACTATGTGGAGCGAGGAATGCACTCACACCTCGGGCAATGACACGATGTTCCTGATGATGCTCAGTCATCCCGATTTTGCGAAATACCCGCTCAAGCTGCGCCATGGCTGGGTGTCCTGCGGGCCCGAGGTCTCACGCAAGGTGGTTGATCTGATGGGCATGAAGGGTCTGGTGCAGGCTTACGGTCTGTCGGAAGCCTCGCCCAATGTCTGCATGTCGCGTTACGACGATGATCTTGAAAAACGCATCAACGGCTGGGCGCACATCCTCGACGATGTCGAAGTGCGGCTGGTCGATCCCGAAACCAATGCCGTGCAGCCTGCCGGCAAATCCGGTGAAATCCAGGTGCGCGGCTGGAGCGTGATGAAGGGCTATTACAAGATGCCCGAACAGACCGCGAAGGCGATCACTGCCGACGGCTGGCTGCATACCGGCGACCTCGGCATCATGGATGAAGGCGGTCGCCTGCGTTTCATCACCCGCATCAAGGATGTGTTCCGCGTCGGCGGTGAGAACGTCGCGCCGGCAGAAGTCGAAGACGTCCTGCACAAAAATCCGAAGATCAAACAGGCGCAAGTCATCGGCGTGCCCGACCCGCGGCTGGTCGAAGTGCCCGCAGCCTACGTGATCCTGCGCGAAGGTGAAACGGCAACCCCGGAAGAACTCATGGCGTGGAGCCAGTCACGCCTCGCCAACTTCCGCGTGCCGCGTTACCTGAAGATCGTCGAAGACTTCGAAAAGATCGGCATGACCGGCAGTTCAAAGGTGCAAAAGAACAAACTGCGTGCGCAGGCGCTGATCGACTTTGGTTTGGAAGAAACGAAAAAATCTTGACGGCAAAAAAAGACAACACCAATGAACAGGATTTACAGGATAAGCAGGATAAGCAGGATAAAAACAGGACCGGTTTGCAGGAAATCGGGACAATCGATGCCAGGGTTTCATCCTGTAAATCCCGCTCATCTTGTTAATTAATTTTTTAGGACTGCAACATGGAATACACGCTCAAACGCCCCGACGGCTGCAACATTTTTTACACCATCGACGACTACACCGATCCCTGGCAAAAGGCTGAGACCGTGTTGTTCGTGCATGGCCTTGCCGAATCGGGTGAAGCCTGGCGTGCCTGGGTGCCGCATTTCGCGCGGCACTACCGCGTGGTGCGCCTCGACCTGCGCGGCTTCGGTCGTTCGACACCGATGAGCGCCGAACATGAATGGTCGATGGACGAACTGCTCGACGACATCGAAGCGCTGATCCACCATGTCGGCTGCAGCAAAGTACACGTGATCGGCGCCAAGAGCGGCGGCTCGATGTCGCTGGCGCTGGCCGCCAACCGTCCGCAGCTGGTGCAGACATTGATCGGTGTCACGCCGCCGATCCTGCCCGCCGCCGGCATCGACCAGTGGGTCGAACACATCAACAGCAAGGGTGTCGTCGACTGGGCCGCGCATACCATGCAGGGCCGCCTCGGCACCAAGGCCTCCAAAGCCGAAGTCGACTGGTGGATCCACCACCTGCAAGGCAAGACGCCGCTGTCGACGCTGCAGAGCTACCTGCGCTGGGTGCCCAAACTCGACATCCGCGAGGACGTCAAACGCATCACCTGCCCGACCTTGATCATCACCACCACCGGCAGCGGCCTGCGTTCGGTCGACGGCGTCAAAGCCTGGGTCTCCGGAGTGAAATCGGCGCAGCTGATCGTCATGGAAGGCGATGCCTGGCATGCCGCCGGCGCCTATCCAGACCGCTGCGCCGAAGCGGCGCTGAAGTTCCTCTCTGAACAGACCAAAAAATGAAACTCTCCCGCCAAACAATGGCCGGCCTGGTTCTTGCTGCGTTTTGCGGCGCAGCTGCCGCACAGAACTATCCCGCCAAGACCGTACGCATGGTCGTCGGTTATCCGCCGGGCGGCCCCACCGATGTCTTGGCACGCATTGTCTCGCAAAAGCTGACCCAGACTTGGGGCCAGCAGGTCATCGTCGACAACCGGCCCGGCGCCAGCGGCATGATCGGCGCCGAATTCACCGCACGCGCCGCGCCCGACGGCTACACGCTGCTGATGGTGCCGGTGACCTACGCCGTCACACCGAGCCTGTTCGCCAAAATGACCTACGACGTTGAAAAAGACCTCTCACCCGTTGCGCAGGTCGCTGCGGCGCCGTTCATCCTGGTCGTGCATCCGACCCTGCCGGTCAAAACCGTCAAGGATCTGATCGCGCTCGACCGTCGCAGCCCCGGTCAGATCAACTTCGCCTCGGCCAGCACCGGCGGCATGCCCCACCTCGCCGGCGAACTGTTCAATTCAATGACTGGCACGAAACTGGTCCATATTCCATATAAAGGCGCAGCCCCAGCCACCACCGACCTGCTCTCGGGGCAGGTCACGCTGATGTTCAACAACATGCTGTCGGCGATGCCGCAGGTCAAGGCTGGCCGGCTGCGCGCAGTGGCCGTCACCAGCAGCAAACGCTCCGCTGCCGCACCGGAACTGCCGACCATCGCCGAAACCGTACCCGGTTATGAAGCCAGCGGCTGGTACGGCGCGTTTGCGCCTGCCGCAACATCCAAAGAACTGATCGGCCGGCTCAACGCCGAGATGAACCGCATCATGAAAATGCCCGATGTCACGCAACGCCTTGCCGGTGACGGCGTCGAAGCCGTCGGCACC
Source organism: uncultured beta proteobacterium (assembly GCA_903933915.1). Taxonomy (GTDB): domain Bacteria; phylum Pseudomonadota; class Gammaproteobacteria; order Burkholderiales; family SG8-41. Next base: position 12,397 of record CAIZLW010000211.1, read on the forward strand.
ACGCCCGAACAGTTCGGCGCCTATTTGAAACAGGAAGTCGCCAAATGGGGCAAAGTAGTCAAGGCCTCCGGCGCCAAGGCCGACTGAAGCCGCCCATCAAGGAACCATGATGAACTTCCACACCCGCACGCTGATCGCGGCCTTGCTGTTGTGCAGCGGCACTGCCATCGCTGCCGAATACCCGATCAAACCCATACGCCTGGTCGTGCCCTTCCCGGCCGGCGGCCCGGTCGACATCACCGCACGCACGCTGTCGCCACGACTCGGAGACGCGCTGGGCCAGCGCATCCTCATCGACAACCGCGGCGGCGCCGGCGGCGTGCTCGGTTCCGACATCGTCGCCAAGTCTCCCGCCGACGGCCACACGCTGCTGCTGTGCACCACCGGCAACGCCATCAACGTCAGTCTGGTGCCCAACCTGCCCTACGACATCCGCAAGGACTTCGCACCGGTATCGATGGTCGCGATCATCACCAGCATCCTCGTCGTGCACCCATCGCTGCCGGTGAAGTCGGTGAAGGACCTGATCGCACTGGCCAAAGCCAAACCGGATGCGCTGAGTTACGCCTCGACCGGCAACGGTGCGCCGACGCATCTCGCCGGCGAACTGTTCAAGAGCATGGCCAACGTCAAAATCCTCCATGTGCCGTACAAGGGCGCAGCCCCGGCCGTGATCGACCTGATCAGCGGCCACGTGCAGCTGTCGTTCATCAGCGCACCGGGCGCGATGCCGCATGTGCAGGAAGGCCGCCTGCGCGTGCTCGCCGTCACCAATACCAAACGCTCGCTTCTGCTGCCGGACATCCCCACCATCAGCGAAGCCGGATTGAAGGGTTATGAATCCGAAGGCTGGCACGGCCTGTTCACCCCGGCGGGTACGCCGAAACCTGCGATTGACCGGCTGTACAGGGAAATCTCGACGCTGCTGCGTGACCAAAAAATAAACAGCCTGCTCGCCGCCGGCGGCGCAGAGCCGGTGGGCATGTCGCCGGAAGAATTCGGACGCAAACTGAATCTGGAAATCGAAAAATGGGCCAAGGTCGTCAAGGCCTCGGGAATGAAAGTTGATTAGCCGCAGGTTGTTTAATTGAAGAAAGGAAGTAGCGCATGTCTGATTTGATGAAGCAGTCCCCGCTCGGCACCTATATCGAGCACCTGAAAAAAGGCGAGCTCGCCTACCAGGTTTGCAAGGACAGCAACAAGCCGTTTTTCTATCCGCGCGTGATTGCGCCGGAAACCGGCAGCACCAATATTGAATGGCGCGTCTCCAAAGGACTCGGCACGGTCTATACGACCACCGCCGTGCATTACAAAGGCGAGCCGCCGCTGAACGTGGCAATGATCGACATGGACGAAGGTTACCGTCTGATGAGCCGCGTCGATGGCATTGATGCAATGGACGTCAAGATCGGTATGCGGGTGAAGTTCAAGGTCATCCCCGGCGACGAGAAGACCCTGCCCTTCCCTGTGTTCACACCCGCAGGAGACACCAAATGAGCCTGCTCAAACGCGGCAGTATCGCAGTAGTCGGCGCCGCCGAATCCGACCTCGGCCAGGTTGCACCGAACACCACCCCCGTCGATCTGATGGCGCAGGCCACAATGCGCGCCCTCGACGATTGCGGCCTGACCCTGAAAGACGTTGACGGCCTGTTCGTCGCCGCCAGCCAGGTGCGCATGGGGCCGATGGCACTCGCCGAATACCTGGGCATCAAACCCAAGGTGTTCGACGGCACGCAGATCGGCGGCTCGTCATTCATGTCGCACGTGGCACACGCGCAGATGGCCATTCAGATGGGCGCCTGCGAAGTCGCCGTGATCGCCTACGGCAGCACGCAGCGCTCGGTATCACGCGCCGCCGCCAGCCCGCGCGAGTTCAACCCGTATGAGTCGCCGTACCGGCCCATCCTGCCGATCAGCGCTTATGCGATGGCTGCGGCACGCCATTTCCATCAGTACGGCACCACCCGCGAACATCTGGCTGAAGTGGCTGTTGCCGCGCGCCAATGGGCGCTGCTGAACCCGAAGGCCTGGGAAAAGGAACCGCTGACGATTGAGCAGGCGCTCAACGCACGCATGGTTTCGTACCCGTTCACCGTACGTGACTGCTGCCTCGTTGTCGACGGCGGCGGCGCTATCGTGCTGACCTCGGCTGCCCGTGCCAAGACGCTCAAAAAGAAACCGGTCTATGTGCTGGGCTTCGGCGAAACGCTGTCGCACGCCAACATTTCCAGCATGCCCGACTTCACCGTCACCGGCGCCGCGATCTCCGGCCCGCAGGCTTTCAAGATGGCCGGCGTAACCCAGAAAGACGTCAAGATGCTGTCGCTGTATGACGCCTTCACCATCACGCCGATCCTGTTCCTTGAAGACCTCGGCTTCGTGCCGAAAGGCGAAGGCGGCCGTTTTGTTGCCAACGGCGGCATTGCCCCCGGCGGCAAGCTGGCGGTCAACACCTCCGGCGGCGGCCTGTCGTACTGCCACCCCGGCATGTACGGCCTGCTGGTGATGATCGAATCCATCCGTCAGGTTCGCGGCGAATGCGGCGAACGCCAAGTCAAGGACTGCGACGTCTCGCTTTCACACGGCAATGGCGGTGTCATGTCCAGCCAGTGCACGGTGATTTTCGGCTCCGAAAATACGCTGTAACGCCTAGCCCGGATGGAGCCTAGCGCAATCCGGGCTACAACGCTGTAACCCGTAGTAAGCTTCAGAAGCCGGATGCGGAATCTCCGCATCCGGTTTTTTTCACTACCGGAGGAGACCGTTTGTGAAACTCGAACTGTATTACGCGCCCAAGACCTGCGCGCTGGTGCCCTATGTCACGCTCACCGAAGCCGGTGCGGACTTCACCGTGCACAACATGAACTCGCGCTCGGGAGCGCTGAAAACCCCGGAATATCTCAGGCTCAACCCCAAACACAAGGTTCCGGTGCTGGTCATCGACGGCGAACCATTGACCGAAAACGTCGCGATCCAGATTTTTATCAACCGTGCGTTTCCGCACGCCAAACTGCTGCCGCAGGACCCGAAACAGGAGATCAAGGCGATCTCGCTGATGGCCTGGTTCGCCTCGACCATCCATCCGCACCTGACGCCGAACGCGCGTCCGGAAAACTACTGCGACATGCCGGGCACGGCCGATGCCGTCAAACGCGCCGGCAACAAATTGCTATTTGAGGATTTCAAAATCGCCGAAGGCATGCTCACCGGCCGCGAATTCTTTTTCGACCACTTCACCGCGCCCGACGCCTATTTCTTCTGGTGCTTCCGCCGCGCGATCACCTTCAAACTCGATCTGTCGCCCTTCCCCCACTGTATGGCCTTTGTCGAACGCCTGCAGCAACGCCCGAGCCTGCAGAAAGTACTGGCTCACGAAAAAGCTGTCGAAGCCGAATTCGCCCGCACCGCCCAACCGTTGAACTGAAAAATCGCCATGGAAATCAAAATACTCACATCCAACAGCACACTGCCGGTGCTCGATGCGCTGATCCCCGTCTACGAAAAAAGCAGCGGCAACACTGTCACCGTCAGCGCCGACTCGGCCAAAGCCATGGTCGCGCGCATCCGCGGCGGCGAATCCGGCGACGTGCTGGTACTCGGCAACGGCGCGGTGAAGGAACTCACCGAAGCCGGCTTCATCAACGGCGCCACCCGCCGTGGCTTTGCCCGCGCCGTCGTCGGCGTCGGCGTGCGCAGCGGCACGCCCCACCCGGACATCAGCTCGGTCGACGCTTTCCGCAAGACCCTGCTCGCTGCCCGCGCCATCGCCCACACGGTGCACGGCGCCAGCGGCATGTACATCCCGACGCTGCTCGAAAAACTCGGCATCGCCGCCGAAATGAAAGCCAAAACCGTGACCCGTCCCGGCGGGTACATCGGAAAAGTGGTCGTGGAAGGCGAAGCCGACATCGCCCTTCAGCAGATCCCAGAACTGCTGGCAGTGCCGGGGCTGGACTGCGTCGGGCCGGTGCCCGATGCCGTGCAGAAATCCTTCGAGACCTCGATCGCGTTGTTCAGCAACAGCACACGGGCTGCAGCCGCGCAGGCTATGGCCGACTTTTTCGCCAACCCGGTGAACACCCCGCTGTTCCGCGAAAAAGGTCTGGAGCAGGTCACACAATAATCTGATGACAAGCCGAGAGGAGCATGCAATGGCCCTGAAAATCCCGCACTTGGCCGCAGTACTGGCTGCAGCGTCCGCGATGGCCGCACTGCCGGCGCTGGCAGCCGACACCTATCCGACCAAACCGATCCGCTTCATCGTGCCCTATCCGCCCGGCGGCACCACCGACCTCGTCGCCCGCGGCATCGCCGGCAAACTGGCGGAAAAATACGGCCAGCAGGTGGTGATCGACAACCGCGGCGGCGCCAGCACCATTATCGGCACCGACATGATGGCCAAAGCCGCGCCCGACGGTTACACCTTTGGCCTGATCACCCAGACCACGATGTCGATCAATCCGAACGTCGTGCCGAAACTGCCCTACAACAGCGAACGCGACCTCGCACCGATCACGCAGGTGGTGTATTTCCCGTACGTGATTGCCGCACATCCTTCAGTACCGTTCAACAACATGAAGGAAATGATTGCGCAGGCCAAGACCAAGCCGGGTTCGATCACCTACGGCACGCCGGGCACCGCATCGACCAACCACCTCGGCGGCGCGCAACTCGAACAGTTGATCGGCGCGAAGCTGCTCCACGTACCGTTCAAGGGTGCCGGTCCGGCACTGACAGCAGCACTCGGCGGCCAGGTACAGATGGTGATCACCGGCGCGGCAACCGTGATCCCGCAGGCCAAGGCCGGCAAGATCAAGATCATCGCTTTCGCTGCCGAAAAACGTCATCCCAACTGGCCTGATATTCCTTCCACCGGTGAAGCCGGTCTGAAGGGTTACGAAGCCGGCACCTGGTTCGGCACCGTCGCACGCGCCGGTACGGCGAAACCGATCATCAATAACCTGAACCGGGAAATCATCGCCGCACTGAATACCGCAGAACTCAAAGCCAGCCTCACTGGTGCCGGTTTCGACATCCGCACCCAGTCGCCGGAAGAATTCGGCAAGTTCATGGCGGCGGACCGGGCCTTGATCGGCAGTGTCATCAAGGTGGCAAACATCACACTTGATTGATTTTTATCAAGTTTTCCGGGACAAAGGGGCTGCGGCCCTTTTTGTTGTGATTCCGGGCGTATGATTTGCCGGCCATGAGCGATTCCCTCAAACCTGACGGCGCGCCCATCAATTCCCTGACCTACCCGGTATTGCTGCATGAAATACTGAAGCAGCTACCGGTCCGGGTGTTCTGGAAAGATACCGAGCTGCGTTACCTCGGCTGCAATGCCATGTTTGCCCGTGACGCGGGTTTCTCCTCCCCTGAAGATGTGATCGGCAAGGATGATTTTCAGATGGCCTGGCGCGAACAGGCCGAGCTATACCGTGCCGACGACAAGCGGGTGATGACCTTGGGCCAGCCGAAACTCGATTACGACGAACCGCAGACCACGGCCGACGGCAGCATGATCTGGTTGCGAACCTCCAAAGTACCGATTCGCGACGACAAAGGCAATGTCATCGGCATACTCGGCATCTACGAGGACATCACGGCACGCAAACAATCCGAAGTCGAATGGCACAACACCAGCCGCGCCCTGCGCGCCATCGGCGCCTGCAACGAAGCGATGTTCTGTTCGCAAAACGAGGCCGACCTGCTCAAGGCCGTATGCACGCTGATTGTTGACATCGGCGAATACCGGATGTCATGGATCGGATATGCACAGGACGACGCGGACAAGTCGGTAAAACCGGCGGCGCTGCATGGCGTTGAGCAGGGTTATCTGGACGACCGCCGATTCAGCTGGGACGAAAATTCACCGGTTGGCCGTGGCCCCACCGGCCATGCCATCCGCACTGGCAAACCGCAGATCAATCAGAACTTTCTCACCAATCCCAATCTGGCGCCCTGGCGCGAAGCTGCGCTGCAACGCGGATACCAGTCGAGCATCGCACTGCCGCTGATCGACACAACGGGAGTTTTTGGCGCACTGATGATTTACGCAGTGGAGCCGGACGCTTTCAGTACCAGGGAAGTCGAATTACTCGAAGGTTTGGCAAAAAACCTTGCGTTCGGGGTTAACGCACTGCGCACACGCGCGGAACGCGACCGTATCACCGAAGAAAATCAGCGCCGGATGGTTGCGCAACAACAATCGCTGAAGGATTTCGTCAGGGTCATCGCCAGCACGGTAGAAATGCGCGACCCCTATACTGCCGGACACCAGCAACGGGTAAGCCAACTGGCCGCAGCCATCGCCCGTGAAATGGGATTAAGTGAGCACACGGCCATCGGCATCGAACTCGCATCCCTCGTCCACGATGTCGGCCAGATCAACATCCCCGCTGAAATCATGTGCCGGCCGGGCAAGCTCAGAGAGCATGAGTACCCGCTGATCCAAAAACATCCGCAAACCGGCTACGAAGCACTCAAGGACATCCAGTTCCCGTGGCCGATCGCCACCATCGTCTGGCAGCACCACGAAAGGCTGGACGGATCCGGATATCCGCAGGGGCTGAAAGGCGACCAGATTCTGCTGGAATCGCGGATCACGGCCGTCGCCGACGTGACTGAGGCCATGCTCTCGCACCGCCCCTACCGTCCGGCACGAACCATGGATTACGTGATCGCGGAACTGGAAAGCGGCAGCGGCACTCGTTATGACAAGGCAGCCGTTGAAGCCTGCCTGACTCTGCTACGGGAAAAAAAGTTCTCCTTCAATAACTTACCGGTATCGGGGGCCGCTGCGCGTTCTATAAATAACCTCGGGGTTTAGGTAAGCTAGCGGGCGTCATGAATCACACCGGCCTGCTTTCCACCGCACAGATCTGGACCAAACTGTTTCAGGGGAACGGCATTGATGCCATGCATCTGTGGCGTGAGGTGGGGGTGCCCGCCGAACTGATGCAGGACGGGCCACACGCCCGCGCCCCGCTGAAATATCTGGATGCCGCAATCGTCCGCGTCGCAGGGCGCATTCCCGAAGAGGGCTGGGGTCTGAAAATGGCACAGTGCTGGCACCCCGGCAATCTCGGCGTCCTCGGTCACGCCTGGCTCGCCAGTTCCACGCTGCGCACCGGCCTCACCCGCCTCGCGCGTTACTGGCGCATTGTCGGCACCCGTGCCCAGATCGGTCTGCACGACAGCCATGGCGGACTCACTTTCAGCTACGCGCTGGCGGTGGACGAACCGGCCGTCGCCTGGAACACACCCGACTGCTGGCTCGCGCTGGTGCTCGACATGTGCCGCGTCAATGCCGAAACCAGAATCTGCCCCGTCAAAGCGTCACTGCGCCGCCCGCAGCCGGCCAATCCACAGGTGTGGAATTATTTTTACGGCTGCACGGTGAAATTCGCCGCAGCCGAAAACAGTTTCACGTTGTCCCCGGCCGACGTGGACCGCGTGTTGCCGACCTCGAACCGTCCGCTCGCCGGCGTACTCGACGGCATGCTCACCGAACAACTGGCGAAACTGACCAAGGATGACGTGGTGTCGCGCTGCAAGGCGCAGTTCCTCGAACAACTTGCCTCCGGCGAGCCCAGCGCCGAAGACATCGCGCAGCGCCTGAACATGAGCAGCCGCACGCTGCAGCGCAAACTGGCGGAAGCCAACACCACCTATCTCAAACTGGTCGATGACTGCCGGCGCGATCTCGCGCTGCGTTACATCAGCGATCCCGACAGAAGTATCACCGACATCACCTTCCTGCTCGGCTTCTCCGGCCAGAGCGCCTTCAGCCGCGCCTTCCGCCGCTGGACCGGCGTCAGCCCTTCCGAATACCGCCAGCGCCAGTCCCGCCCGGCATAACATCTCCCCGGCCAAAAGCCGGCATTCCCGCCACATTCCGCAGCGAATGGCGTCCAGGGCTAAATCCTTGTCGCTGCCGGTCAAGTCAGCGAAGCCACCACCTGCAATTCTGCGTCTGTCGCAAACAGAGGCCGATTGGCCGCCAGAAAAGGGGTTGGCAATGAAACGCTATTACCTGCACGACTTGAGACAGAAATCCGTACACACCGGAAAGCCGGAAGGCGCCTATCTGAAAACGCCGCCATCGCCGGCGCAGTGGGTACATCGCCGTGAGCATGCGCGTTCGTTTACCGCCGAGGAAGTCGAGGCCCTCAAAAAAGAATGGCCCTATCTCGATGGCTGTGAAATCGTCCCCGCTGACGGCACAGGAGCCGCCCAATGAATTACCGCGTATTCAAACAAAGCAGCCGCGAACGGCTGGACGCACTGGAACTGCATCTGCTGGCGCGGGCCTACTACGCCGCATGGTGGCGGGTGCACAACAGCGAACCCATACTTGAACATGCGATCCCCAGCCTGGACCTGCTGATTGATTTCGAGCCGGTGAAACCCCGCGCCGTACCGATACGCGCCACACCGGGCAAAAACCAGCCTTCGTGATCCAGCAACAGCGGCGATTGGCGGGGGCTACGGTCGGCATAACGGTGCGGCGGGGGCGCGGTAGAATTCCACCCGCCCTTGTCACTCCGGAAAACCATGGCCCCGTTATACAAACTGCTCACCGTAGCCCTGACCGTTGCCGCACTCGGCGCCACCGCCAGCTGCCAGTCCACCACTTCGGGCGGTGCGGTCGGCGCCGACCGTCAGCAATTCCTGCTGGTGTCCTCGGAGCAACTGAACCAGATGGCCGCGAAGGCCTACAATCAGTTGCAGGCCGAGTCCGCAAAAAAAGGCACGCTCAATACCGACCCCGCGCTGACCAAGCGCGTGCGTGCCATTGCCACACGCATAACCCCGCAGACCCGTGTGTTCCGCGCCGACGCGCCCGGCTGGAAATGGGAGGTCAACACCATTACCAGCAAGCAACTCAACGCCTTCTGCATGCCCGGCGGCAAGATCATGTTTTATTCCGGGCTGATCCAGAACCTGAAGCTCAGCGACGATGAAATCGCCGTGATCATGGGCCACGAAATCGCCCATGCACTGCGCGAGCACTCGCGCGAACAAGTTTCGCAGGCGATGGCGGCCCAGGCCACCATCGGTATCGGCGCTGCCCTGCTCGGCCTCGGTGATCTAACCGCCAATCTCGCCAGCACCGCCTATGAAGCCCTGATCGCCACCCGTTTCAGCCGCAGCGATGAATCCGAAGCCGACCGCATCGGACTCGAACTCTCAGCCCGCGCCGGTTACGACCCACGCGCCGGCGTCACGCTGTGGAAAAAAATGCTCAGCGCCAGCCAGGGCGGCAACCCGCCGGAACTGCTTAGCACCCACCCGGCAGAAGGACGCCGTATCGAGCAGATCGAATCGCTGCTGCCGACGGTGATGCCTCTTTACGAAGCCACCAGACAGGGACGATGACATGCGTAATTTACTGATCTGCCTGATCACGCTGCTGCCGGGCCTCGCCGCCGCACAGATTCCTCCCAGCACCACCGAAGTCTCGCGTTATACCGGCCTGCACGCTGCCGCCCATCGCGGTGATGTTGCCGACATCGAACGCCTGATCAGCTCCAAAGCCGATCTCAACGCCCGCGATGCCTACGGCCGCACGCCGCTGCATGTGGCGACGCATGCTGGCAAGGTCGATGCGATCCGCACACTGATCAAAGCTGGCGCCAACCACGCCCTGCTCGAAAACGACCGTTATGACGCCATCACCATCGCCTCGGTCGCCAACAATGAAGACGCGCTGCGCATGCTGTTGTCTCTCGGTGCCAGCGCCAAGCTGATCACCAGCCGTTACGATGGCACCGCACTGATCGCCGCCGCACACCTCGGCCACGCCGGCGTGGTCAAACAACTGATTGCCGCCGGCGCGCCGCTGGACCACGTCAACAACCTGCACTGGACCGCGCTGATCGAATCCATCGTGCTTGGCGACGGCGGCGCGCGCCACACCGAAACGCTGCGCGCACTGGTCAGCGCCGGCGCCAACCTGCAACTCGCCGACCGCAACGGCAACACGCCGCTCAAACTGGCACAGGGACGCGGCTACAAGGCGATGGGGGAGATTCTGGAGAAGGCCGGCGCTAAGCCGTAGCCGCAGCTTCGCGCTCCGCCGCGAGCTTGGTCTTGAACAGCCAGTCGCGGTAGTCGTCCATGTCGCCGTCAAAGGGCTGCAATTGCCCGTCAGCAACGATCAGGAACTGGTCGGTGGTCGCGCGCAGCAGGTGGCGGTCATGCGACACCAGCACCAGCGTGCCTTCGAACTGCGCCAGCGCCACGGTCAGCGCCTCACGGGTTTCGAGGTCCAGATGGTTGGTCGGCTCGTCGAGCAGCAGCAGGTTGGGCCGCTGCCAGACGATCATCGCCAGCGCGAGTCGCGCTTTTTCACCGCCGGAGAAATGGGTGATCGGTTTCAGCGCCATTTCGCCGGGGAAGTTGAAGCCGCCCAAAAAGCCGCGCAGCTCCTGCTCACGCACGCGGGGCGCGATTTTCGCCAGATTCCACAGCGGCGATTCATCGTTGCGCAGCATTTCGACCTGGTGCTGGGCGAAATAACCGATCACCAGCCCCTTGTTGAAGTTCGCATTGCCCGACAGCGGCGCCAGCTCACCGGCAATGGTCTTGATCAGCGTCGATTTACCGGCGCCGTTGATGCCGAGCAGGCCATAACGCTGACCGCTCTGCAATGAGAACTTGATGCCGCTAAGCACTTTCTTCTCGCTGCCGTCTTCCATTTTGTAACCGGCAACCACATCTTCCATCACCAGCAGCGGATCAGGCGCACGCAACGGTTCGCGGAATTCGAACTGGAACTCGGCCGCCGCATGCAGCGGCGCCAGATCTTCCATTTTCGCCAGCATTTTCATCCGACTCTGCGCCTGACGGGCCTTGCTCGCCTGCGCCTTGAAGCGGTTGATGAACGATTCGAGGTGCGCACGTTCACGCTGCTGCTTCTCGATCATGCCCGCGGCCAGCACCACCGCGGCGGCGCGCTGGCGCTCGAAGTCGGAGTAATGCCCGGCGTAACGCTTGAGCTTCTGGTTGTCGATGTGGACAATGACGTTAACCACGCCGTCGAGGAAATCGCGGTCATGCGACACGATCACCAGCGTGCCCTGATACTTCTTCAGCCACTCCTCCACCCACAGGATGGCATCGAGATCCAGATGGTTGGTCGGTTCGTCGAGCAGCAGCAGGTCCGACGGACACATCAGTGCCTGCGCGAGGTTGAGCCGCATGCGCCAGCCGCCGGAGAAACTGGATACCGCATTCTCCATCTGGTCATGGCTGAAGCCGAGGCCGTGCAGCAGGCGTTCGGCGCGCGAACGCACGGTCCACGCATCGGCGTCGGTCAAGTCGGCGTAGATCGAGCCGATGCGTTCACCGTCATCGGCGGCTTCGGCCTCGGCGAGTTCGGCTTCGAGATTGCGCAACTTGGTGTCGCCGTCGATGGCGTAATCAATCGCTGAACGCTCCAGCGCCGGCGTTTCCTGCGCGACATGCGCGACACGCCAGCGTTGCGGGAAATCGACTTCGCCCTGATCGGCATGCAGTTCGCCGCGCAGCATGGCAAACACGCTCGACTTGCCGGTGCCATTGGCGCCGATCAGGCCGATCTTGTCGCCGGGGTTGAGCGAGACGTCGGCGTTCTCAAGCAGGACTTTGACGCCGCGGCGGAGTGTGATCTGGGTGAAACGAATCATGGGGTTATGCGATAAAGTGGGTCAGAGACAGCAAAACAAACGAAGGGGCGCATTCTACGCAGATTGCGCTTCAATTGCCGCACTTTTGGTGCACGGCAACATTAGACGGCTGTTTATAAGTAATTGTTTTAAATATATTTTTTATCTAACTCCGCTGCCAGTAAAACGGGTGCATGCGGTCTGCTGATATGCTTTATTCCTGCCGCGATTCAAAAGGCGAAGAGCATGCCGGAGAATCCTGGGTGCATTTAAATCACCGATGAAGGCCCACAGAACATGAAGCTTTACATCACGCCGGGCTCGCCTTACGCGCGCATCGTGCGCATTGTCATCCTTGAAAAGAAACTTCAAGACCGTGTCGAAATCATTACCGCGCAGACGCGGCACGCCGACAGCCCCTACTACCGCATCAACCCGTCAGGCCGCGTGCCTTATCTGCTCCGCGACGACGGCGTCGGACTGGAGGAGTCCGCGCTGATCTGCGCTTACCTCGACCATCTCGAAGGCAAACCGGTATTTGACCTGCCGGCGGGTGTACCGGGATGGGAGGCGCGCCGCCTTGAAGCGCTGGCACGCAGCATGACCGATGGGTTGGCCGTATGGATCCGCGAACTGGTACGGCCGCGGGACGAGCGTTCACCCGCACTGCTTGACCATGAAGCGCAGCGCAGCCGGCGCATGGCCGCGTTATGGGAATCGATGATCGACCATCCGTGGATGAATGGTTCGCTCAATCTGGCGCAGTTGACGCTGGCCTGCGGGCTCGGACTGGAAACCCGCAATCTGGATCTGCAGTGGCGGGATGGCCACCCGAAATTGTGCGCGTGGTTTGACCGTCTTTCCAAAAACCCCTCGATGGCGGCCACCGCACCACCCGCCGCAGCTTTCACCAGCGGCGCTGCTTGATCAACCCTTAGATTGATTCACAACTGGTTCGTCAGCGCAGGCCCAGTCGCCACAGCGTGGTCATTTCCTCGGACCGCGCTACATGCAGCGGATCGTTCGGATCGCGCGCCTTGGGATGTTGGGGGCGTGAATTCTTGGTATCGATGACCTGCAGCCCGGCGGCCTCGATCATCTCCAGCAGTTCCGCGCGCGTGCGCAACCCCAGGTGTTCGGCAATGTCCGACAGCAGCAGCCAGCCTTCGCCGCCCGGCTCAAGATGCGCAGCCAGACCCGCGATAAACCCTTTGAGCATGCGGCTGCCCTGGTCGTAGACCGCGCGTTCGATCGGCGCGCTGGGCGTCGACGGGATCCACGGCGGATTGCAGACGATCAGCGGTGCGCGGCCTTCGGGGAACAGGTCGACTTCGACCACTTCGACTTTTTCCTCCATGCCCAGACGTTTGATGTTGTCGCGGGCGCAGGCAATGGCGCGCGCATCGTTTTCGGTGGCAACAATCCGTGCAACGCCGCGTTTGGCGAGAATGGCGGCGAGTACGCCGGTGCCGGTACCGATATCAAAGGCCAGCGTTTCTGCAGGCAACGGTGCGCCGGCAACAAGGCCCACGTATTCGCTGCGGATCGGCGCAAACACGCCGTAATGCGGATGAATCCGCGCATTGAGGGCTTTGACTTCAACACCCTTCTTGCGCCATTCGTGCGCGCCGATCAGCCCCAGCAGCTCGCGCAATGAAGCGACGCAGGGTTCGGTGCCCGGACCCCAGGCTTCGGTGCAGGCTTCATGCACATCGGGCGCGCGGCCCAGCGGAATCGTGTAATCGGCATCAAACGGGATCAGCAGCATGGCCAGCGTATGCGCGCGCTGCGCCTGGATCTGTCGATGACGGTGAAACGCGGCGCCGGGCGCAGCGTCCAGTGCAGCCTGTTTGCGTTTGGGCTTGCGCGGCTTGTCGACACGGCGCATCAGCGCCTGCAGCAACTGGCGCGCATTCTGGAAATCGCTGCGCCACAGCAGGCCCACGCCTTCCGAGGCAAGGCGATAAGCGGTATCGGCGGTCATCGTGTCATCGGCAATGACCACACGCTTGGGCGCAGGTGCGCCGTTTTCGGCATGCCAGCGGGCGGAAGGCGGTTCCTGGCCTTCGGGCAAAAAAATCTGGGGGTGTTCCATGAATCACTACTTTCCGCCGGTAAACGCCGGGCCGGCACTGGCGCAGAGTGCGCCGCAGGGCGAAGCATAACAGGGATGCCCGGCGTCAGCCTTTCACGGATTCTTCTGCACAGGGGGGGGCGCCGCCCCCCTTCTCGTTGAGATAACCACCTGCAGCAAGCAATACGGCATTCGACCAGAACACCGCGAACAATCCAAACGCCCCGCCCATAAAACCGAACACCAGCGGCACCGCCACCTGGATGATCTTGTTCGCGGTGATGCGCAAACCCATGGCCTCGCCCACACGACCATCCGGCGAATAGGCATGCGTCAGGATCATCGACAGCGGCTGGCCACAACCGAGGCCCAGCCCGAGCAGGAAGGAAATCAGCGCCAGCACCCAGGCATTTTCAAAAAATGGAAACAGCAGGTAAATGGCGCCGGACACCAGCAGCGACAGGGTGAGGATTTTTTCTTCGCCCGCCTTTTTCACCATGGCCGGCATGACCAGGCGCACGACAAAGGCGGCCGCCGCATAGGCGCCGAGGATCAAGCCGATGGTGGTCGCCGAAAGGCCGATGGAATGGCCGTAAATCGGCAGGTAAAACGACAACAGGTCGACGCCGGAAAAAAGGATCGCGCCGGTCAGCAACGTCCGCCGCAATGGCGGGATGCGCACCAGATCCAGAACATGGGTCTTGCTTGCCTGGTGCTTGCGGGGCGGCACCGTCGGGATCATCTGCGGGAACACCAGCAGCGCCACGAAGGGCAGGAAGGCCAGAATAGCCAGAAACAAATAGCTGGTGGCGAAACCATAGTGATCTATCGCGAGGCCAACCATGATCGGCGCCAGCAGCCCGGAAACCGACTGGCCAAGGCTGAACGTGCCGAGGTTGCGAGTGCGCATCTCCGTGCCGCCGATGGTTGTGGCGAGGTTCTGGATCGCCACTGCAAAAAACATGAACGCCAAACCGGTCAGTATCCGCGAGGCATATAGCGATGTCAGATCCGGATACACGTAGGGCACCAGCATCGCAATCGATGAGCCCAGTGAACCAAACAGGATCGGCAAGCGGAATCCATACCGGTCGGAAATCTGCCCGGCATAAATCCCCAGAAACAGCTGCAGCACAGAAGCCAGCGCGATCAGGATGCCGATTTCAAAGGCATCGCAACCCAGACTGATCGCAAACAGCGACAGCACGATGCGGCTGCCGCGCAGACTGATGCCGTTCAGCATGTTCAGCAGCGTGATCAGGTAAATGGACATGGGTGCGACAGTTCAGCGCCGGCGCCGTATTACGCAAGCGGCGGCTTGCTCAGGAAACATTCAATGGATACCGGGTGCAGGAGATGCCGGCTTCAGCATCCTCTCAGGAACACCGCGCCGGCGGATTTGTTGCGCCCGTGGCCGTATGCGCATCACTGCGCATCGTTGGCCGGCCAGGCGCTGGCGTCGATGGTATCGCGATACGCATGCCATGTCGCATGGCCGAGCACCGGTATGGTCACCGCCAGGCCGAGCAGCGCGGTGAGAAACCCGATCGCGGTAAGACCGACGATCAGCAAGGCCCATACCGCCATCACCCGCTTGTTGCGCAGCACGGCGTTGACGCTGGTGACAATCGCGGTGACCGCATCGGCTTCACGATCACAGATCATCGGCAGTGAAAACGCGCTGAACACAAACGTCAGCAACGCAAAAATGGAGCCAACGGCAGAACCGATGGCGAGAAACATCACCAGTTTCCACGGATCCATCGCGCCGCTGTCCGGGAAAAATACATGCACCATCGAACCGGCGCGCGCCCACACCAGAAACAGCACCAGCAGCGCCAAAGCAAATACCATCATATTGCCCAGTGCCTTGCGCTTCTCGACAAGGCAGCGGCCGATCGACGGCTGCTGACCGCGCTCAAGCTGGCGGCTGATCGAATAAAAACCCATCGCCAGCACCGGCGCGACAAATACAAAACCGGAAAGCAGGATCAGTGCCGACCAGTAACTGCCGACCTTGAGACCGATGCCGGTGACAATCCAAGAAAGAATGACAACAACGATGCCGTAACCGAGACTTTGTTTCGGCGCGCGCTTGAAATCTTCCCAGCCCTTGCGCACCCAGCTCAGCGGCATCGCCATATGCAATTGGTGAAACGGCGCCGCAAAAGGCAGCGGCGCCGTTTCAGTGGACTGCGTATGTTGCTGCACCTGATTTTCCGTCATCTCCCACCCCGCGCAACAACGTTTACTGCTGGCCGTGCAACAATAAATCAACCACTTGCGGCGTGATTTCCGCTGCACGCTGATCCATCTGTTCCGGCGTCAGGTTGGCGATCGGATGCGGCATCGCCAGGAATTTCAGATCCGGCACGCCCCAGGTTCGCGCCATCGCCTTGCCGGTGACAATGAACAAATGCGTCACGATCGACGCCGACGGGATGCCCTGCTGTTCAAATACGATGCTGTCGAGCACACTGCCCGAGCTGCATGACCCTCAGTCGCCGACGCCTGCGACGATGATGTCGCAGTTCTGCTTGTACTCGGCGATCATTTCCGGGCTGGGCGCGGAACCCGCACTTTTCTTGCGGCGAATCACATGCGCTTTGGCGCCATGTTGCGTTTCGAGAAGGCCGGCAATGCGCAGCAGCAACTGGTCAGAGTTGTGTTTGGTGTTATCGACCAGACCGATGCGCAGGCCTTTGAGTGACTTGGGCCGCGGCACGAAGTTGATGGTGCGCGACTTCACTTCGGTGGTGGGATCGTAGATCTGGATGCTCATCATGACCTCCTTAAAAATATAAATTAAAACAAACACTTAAAACATCGAAGCAAAAGCATCATTTACAGGATGAACAGGATTGGCAGGATAAAAGCTCGGTCC
>CAIZLW010000212.1 GCA_903933915.1 uncultured beta proteobacterium
AAACATGGAAATACTAAGCACAGAGTTTTTGTCCGCACTACTGGCAATCGTCATTATTGACTTGGTACTGGCTGGCGATAACGCCATCGTTATTGCCCTGGCCGCCCGCAACCTTCAGCCGCATCTTCGCAAGAAAGCCATTATCTGGGGCACATTCGGTGCCATTGCCGTTCGTACGGCGATGACGCTGGTGGTGGTCTGGTTGCTCAAAATACCGGGATTGCTGCTTGCTGGTGGTGCATTGCTGGTCTGGATCGCCTACAAATTGCTCGCCGACAACGACAATAGTGAGCACAACTTCAGCCCAGCCAGTAATTTCTGGGATGCGATGAAGACCATTGTTGTCGCGGATGCTGTGATGGGGCTGGACAACGTGCTTGCAGTAGCGGGCGCAGCCCATGGCAATTTCCTGCTGGTGGTGCTGGGTCTGCTGATCAGCATTCCGATCGTGATCTGGGGTAGCCAGATCATCCTCAAATATGTAGAGCGTTTCCCGTCAATCGTTTATATCGGCGGCGGCGTACTGGCCTGGACTGCGGTGAAGATGATGGTCAGTGAGCCTCTGATCAAGGATTATTTCAATCAAAATCAAATGCTTACGGTTCTTGCTTACGTGGTGGTCATCGGCGGCATTCTAGGGGGTGGTTTCTGGTCCAACCACTCCAAAAAGCGCGCCCGTGTGGCGGGTCATGTAGTCGATCTTGCGGAAGCGCAGCCCGAGTCCGCTCCGGTCGTTGAAAAACTGGTAACCCAAGGAGGTGCAACCATGATGAAAGTCCTGCTGCCTGTTGATGGCTCGTCGAATTCCCTGAGCGCGGCACGTCACGTCGTCAACCGTTTTCTTGGCAACTCGGCCATGGAGGTGCATCTTCTTCATGTGCGTGCACCGCTGTCGCGGCACATTGCGCAGTTTGTCAGCAAGCGTGACCGTGAGAACTTCCACAAGGACGAAGCTGAACGCGCTTTGGCGCCGGCCCGAGAACTGCTGAACCAGTTCGGCGTGCCGCATGCCGAGCATATCGAGCTGGGTCCCAAGGCCGAGACCATCAATCGCGTGGCTCAGCGTCTGCGGGTCAATCAGATTGTCATGGGCACGGCCCGCAAGAACTCGGTTACGCGCATGCTTGAGGATTCGGTGACCAACAAGGTGCTGGAAATTGCCCAGGTGCCAGTTGAGGTTGTCGCAGGCCGGTCGATATCCAAACTCGAACAGTTTGGGATTCCGGCCGGCGTCGGCGCAGCTGTCGCTTTCCTGCTGGTCGCGGCTGACTGATTTTTCCGCGCAGTCTGCGCTCTGCAAAAGCCCCGCCTCATGGCGGGGCTTTTTTGTCGGTCCGGCAATTGTTACGGAAGTTTATGTTCGTCATCGCTACAAATCATTCTCCAAAATCGGCTTTCGCAAGCATGTGAAGCTAGAATCGGCTCCGTTAGTACCTGCCCCGCCGCAGAAATATTTGGCTCAAGGGAAGGGCGGCTGGCTGGCTGTTGTTTTTGGCCGGCACAGCCACGAAGGGGAGTAGCTCAATAACCGTGCACCGTCATTCCGGGGAAATTCCATCCTCCGGTGCCCGGGGACCCTAACCGGTCCGAGCGAGACCTTCGCCAGGAGCTGGCGAAGGCGCTTGCGGGCTGCCTGCGTCCAGCGTGACGAAGGCAGTTTTTTGAGAGGTCCCGGAAATGGAAAGCATAGGCACTTGGTGGATGTGGGCCGCGTTCGCGGCGTTCGTGGTTGTCGCAATCATCGTTGATCTGTTGTTGTTGGAGTCCAAGGGTGCGGCCAAAGTGTCCTTTAAGGAGGCGCTCAACTGGTCCATCGTCTGGATTGTCCTGTCGTTCGTGTTCAACGCACTGCTCTGGTGGTATCTCGACGCCAATCATGGCCGGGAACTGGCCAATGAAAAATCGATGGAGTTTTTCACCGGCTACCTGATCGAAAAGTCGCTGGCGGTCGATAACATTTTCGTATTCCTGATGCTGTTCACGTTTTTTGGCGTGCCAGTGCAGTATCAGCGGCGTGTGCTGATACTGGGCATCATTGGCGCGATCATTCTGCGCGCGATCATGATCCTCATCGGTGCGTGGCTGATTACAAAATTTGACTGGATACTCTATCTGTTCGGTCTGTTTCTGCTGGTGACGGGCGTGAAGATGCTGATGATGGCAGAGGCCGAGTCTGATCTTGAGCAGAATCCGCTGCTGCGCTGGATGCGGCGCCATGTGCAGATCACCAATGAGTTTCACGGCGAGAGTTTCACCGTGATGAAGGATGGCACGCGGTGGTTCACGCCGCTGTTTGTGGTGATGGTCATGATCGGCATTACAGACGTGATTTTCGCCGTTGACAGCATTCCGGCGATCTTTGCCATCACCCTGGATCCGTTCATCGTGCTGACTTCGAACGTTTTTGCAATCCTCGGGCTGCGGGCGATGTATTTCATGCTGGCTGATCTTGCCGACCGTTTCCATCTGCTCAAATACGGTCTGGCCTTCATTCTGGTATTCATCGGCATCAAGATGCTGCTGCTGGATGTATACAAGATACCCGTGGGTTTTGCGCTGTCGGTTGTCGGTATTGTGCTGCTGACTTCCATGGTGGCCAGCCTCTACATCACGCGTCCGCAAAAGAAGTCGGAGTAATTCAGGCGCGGTCCGGGATGGTGTTTTTCCGGCTGGGTTGACGGGCTTTTGCCAGTCAACCCGCTGGACGGTTTGGAGTGCCGTCTGCGTTGGCGGGATGTGGATGGGGTACTGCATGCTCTGGTGTATATTCAGGCGTCGAAATCACTCACGCAGCATAGCCTGACAGCCATGACCATCAACACCGAGACGTTTTTTTTGCGATCGCCCGTCGCAGTTTTCCCGCTTTGCATTCCGGGGAAATGAGATGAACATGCCTGGTCAGCGGAATGCGCATGTTGGTGCCTGGCAGCAATTCATCTCGAGTGAGACTGCGCCTGGCGTGCTGCTTTTTGTCGCGGCAATCCTGGCGATGGTGGTTGCCAATTCGACGCTCGCACCTTT
This sequence comes from uncultured beta proteobacterium, assembly GCA_903933915.1. Lineage (GTDB taxonomy): Bacteria > Pseudomonadota > Gammaproteobacteria > Burkholderiales > SG8-41. The sequence goes on from CAIZLW010000212.1 coordinate 3,022, forward strand.
TTATCGCACTTTCCTGGAAATACCCATCGTGCTCAGCGTCGGTGCTTTTGTCATCGACAAACCGCTGCTGCTCTGGGTCAATGACGGGCTGATGGCGGTGTTCTTTTTTTTGGTCGGGCTGGAACTCAAGCGCGAGCTCCTTGAGGGCGAGCTTTCTGATCCACGG
>CAIZLW010000213.1 GCA_903933915.1 uncultured beta proteobacterium
CCGTCACCGAAGAAGGCGATGCCGATATTGCATTCAAGCGTGTTCTGGCCGAAGCAAAACCGGAAAACATCGTCACCTTCATGAGCGTCGCCGGCCTGCCGGCGCGGGCCGTGCTGACGCCATGGCTGAAAAACTACTTGGGCCGGGAAAAAGCCCTGCAGTCCCATGCCAAAGCCGACCAGCGCCGCTGTGTGCAGGGACTCAACTGCCTGACCCTATGCGGGCTGCGCGACGGCATTGCATCAGCGGGGCAGTTCTGCATCGACACGCGTCTCGCCTATGCGCTCAAGGGCGACGTCAAAAAAGGTCTTTTTTTCCGCGGCTCGGAGCCACTGCCGTTTGGTACGGAGATCCGGCCGGTCGCTGAATTGCTGCAGTATTTCCTGACTGGCTCAGCACCCGTCGCTGCGTGAGTGATGATGCCAGTGCGGCCGGAATCCCGCAGGCCACCAGGCTGGTCATTGCCACCGCAGAAGAATCACTGGATGCTGCGCCATGGCAGCGAATCACGCGTGAGCGCCACGCAAAAAATGTTGAAAAATAGTGCCTGGGCAGCCAGCCACGCCGTGATGCGCACGCCGCGGGTGCGGCCGGATCTCAGCGCGATCATGCCCAGAGCGATGTAACACGCCAGCGCCACCACCTTGGCGGTAAGCCATCCGGCCACCAGCGGATACTGGCGTATGGTCACTGCCATCGCGATCGCACTCGCCAGCAATGCGCTGTCCACAATATGCGGGGCTATCCTGATCCAGCGTTGCCCGAGCCGGGGTGATTCCAGCAGCATCCACGCGCCGCGCAATACAAAAAGCGCATAGCTGGTGGCCACACAGCTCACGTGTATCAGCTTGAGTATTGCGTAGTCGATGTGCGTGCCCCGATGGTGAATACCATGCCGCTCATGGCAGCAGATTGACCCCGTCCAGCGGATCGTTCGCCCTCGCCGCCTGAATGGCGGCGTCGAACGGTTCAAAATGCCCGCTTTCAACATCAAGCACCAGCACCTTGCCTTCCTCAATCAGGTAATGCCATCCGCGAAGGTAAAGATCGCCGGCCTCGACGCGCCGCCGCACCATCGGGTAGTCCATCAACCGCTCAAGCTGCAATGCCACCGAGCGCTGCTCGGTGCGGCGCAGCGCCTCTTCCGACAGCGTCACCGGCAGCACGGCATCCCGTCCGAGCTCCAGCCACTTGGTCATGTGCAGCACCTCGGGCGGAGGCTCGGTATAGAGCGCGCGGATCGCGCCGCAATAGCTGTGGCCGCAGACGATGATCTCTCGCACCCTCAGGTTGAGCACGGCGAATTCGATGGCGGCCGCCGTGCCGTGGTAACCATGAGAGGCATCGAACGGCGGCACAAAACTGCCGACGTTGCGCACGATGAACAGTTCGCCAGGGCCGCAGTCCATCAGCAGATAGGGCACGATCCGGGAATCGCAGCAGCCGATGAACAGCACCGTGGGATGTTGCCCTTCGTCAACCAGATTGCGAAACCGCTTCCTGAGACGAGGAAAGTATCGGGTGTGGAACCGCTGCAGGCGACGGAAAATGTCGTCGGACATACCAGTTACCCCGGCTTACCGTCCGGCCGCGGCCGCGTCAGCACCGGCCAGTAACGCACGGCGTAGATTCCAAAAGCAAGCGCCCAGAGCACGCCCGACACCTGGATGCTCGGCAGATACAGCGATGCGGCAACCATGCCGCCAAAAACGCGCACCAGCGCCGCCGCCTGTATCAGCAGGAAACAGGTCAGATCCCAGCCGTCAGCCAGCAGCGTCCGCGCAGTATGGCCGCGTGCCGTGCGGGTCATCATGCCCAGGGTCAAGCCGCCGATAGCGCCGACGGTCAATGCGTGTACGGCGTACGATCCGGCGAGCCAGCCGTACCCGGACAATGCGCGCAAGGCGAGATGCACGACGATCCAGGCGTAGGCCGCATGCAGTATCCACACCAGCGGCACCGCGAACGTGCGCCAGGAACGCCACAGCACCAGGCGCACGCCATGGGCCATCGCGGCGACCAGCGCAACCGTGGCCACAATGCCGGATTGCAACTGCAGCAGATCGGCGGTAAACAACAGCAGCAGGGATCCCAGTGCAAGTTTTTCCACCAGCACATGGCGCGCAGCCCCCGAACCGGGAACGCCGTTATTGGTAAACATCGGAATGACGCGCCCGCCCATCACCGCCATGATGAACAACATGACGTCCAGTCCCAGCTGGAGGCCCAGTATTGGCGGCAGTTGAAACCTGCCCTGCAAGCCGAGGTGCAGTGCGGCGACGAGGGCGCCCATCACCATCAGCAGGCCGACGAAAAAGTAATTACGGACATTACGCGCACGCAGCAGCGGAATGGCTATCGCCACAGCCAGGGCGACTGGAAATGCCGCATTGATCATTGCCGCCAGCATGCTCAACGGCGTCAGCACCAGCACACGGCCGACCACCCACAGTGCCGCCAGCGCCATCAACGGGATGCCGACCGGCGTCGGCTGGCCGGTCCAGGCGCGCACCGCCGTCAGCAAAAAACCGGCGACGACAGCCATGGTGTAGCCAAACAGCATTTCGTGGCCGTGCCACAGCGGTCCCTGCAGGTAGGCGGCGGGCAGCCATCCGGAGTATTGCGCAGCCCACAGCAGCACGCTGCAGGCACTGAACACGCTGGCCAGCAGATAAAAAGGACGAAAGCCCAGGTTCCACAGCGCAAAGCCAGCCATGACCTACCCAATCAGCAAGGGATTACCCCGCCGGTCAAACGGCATGAACGCACCGAAGGCGCCGGTCTTGATGGCCTCTATCATGCTTTGCAACGACTGGTCGGCTTCGGTACTCGTCGGCGCGCAACCGTTGCGGCCGGACAGGCCGGCCACGAACACCACGGCCCAGTCGCGTCCGAACTGGCGTGACTCTTCAACCAGGGCAGCAAACGTATCCATTTCGTCGGGCTTTTTGTCGACCGACATCAAGGGCACAAACGTGCCGCCTTCGCCCGCCTGAAAACGGGCACGCTGTTCGGCCGTGCTGTCATCGGGCAACGCAACATCGGCAAAAACGAACAGCAGCCGCTGCTGCTCGGGCTGCTGTCGCGCGGCGTGCAGCAGATCCTCAAAACTCGAAATATTCATGGTCATTGCACCAGCGGTGTGTTGGCGGCATCGAATTCCACGCCTTCCACCACGGCCTGGCCAGCGAGCAGGCTCAGGTACTGTTTTAATGCGGTGACAAAAGCCTGCTGGCGCAGCGAATTCACCAATGCGCCGTGCACCGACTCGAACGAATGCGTCACACCGGCTTCCCGCTCCAGCACCTCCACCACATGCAGTCCGAAGCGACTATGCACCAGGCGCGGCAGCACGCCTACTTCAATACGCCCGAACAACTCGCGGGCAAACTCCGGCGCGCAGTCTTCCGTGCTGAGCCAGCCCAGATCGCCGCCTTCAGCGCCGCTCGGACAATTGGACCACTGGCGCGCCGCATCCGCAAAACGATCCACGGCCTGACCATCGTGGCATCGCACGTCGAGGAAAATGGGCTCTGCCTGTTTGCGCAAGGCGACCACATCCACCCCCGGGGTGACCGCGAACAGGATGTGGCGGACGCGCACACGCTCGCCGCTATGGTAACGGCTTTGATGGGCGGTGTAGTGGCGCCGGCAATCTGCATCGGACGGTTCGGGCACGGCGAGATTTTTTTCAAGCAGCGCCTCTATGGCGGAGGATGCGGCATCACTGATTACGCCATCCTCTGCAGCGGTGTCGCCCGTCGCGAGCAACCCGGTGGCCTGCGCCGCTTGGCGCAGCAATTCGGTGCAGGCACGCTGGCGCAATTCTTCTGGCGGCAGGACTTCTCCCGGCGCATGCAGCACCACGCCGTTGATGCAGGCGACGGTAGCGGCGTTTGTGAAAGCAGTCATGTTGTGTCTCCCTGAATGATTCAGACGCCGGCGCCGGGCTGGCGCGGCTGGTTATGACCGTCCGGCAGATTGAGCCGGCGGCTGCGCACCAACTGGGGTGCACGAAAGAGGTATGCCAGCGTCGCAAAACCGCTCCATACATGCACCAGCCGGCTGAACGGGAACAGCAGGAATATCGTCATGCCCAGCACCATGTGCACTTTGTACGGCCACGCCAGGCCGATCAGTTCTTCAGCACCGCCCACGCGGAAGGTGAATACCCGCTGCGCCCAGTCGGCCAGTATCAGCATCACACCACCATCGGCATGCGACAGGGAATACGGCAGCGTGATCAACCCCAGCGTCAACTGCACCCAGAGAATGATCAGGATAGCCAGGTCGGTGCGGTGGCTGGTCAGACGTATGCGCGGGTCAAACATGCGGCGATGGATCAGCAAAGTGAGCCCGATGAAACAGATGAGCCCGGCGACTCCACCCGCGACCACGGCAAGCAATTGTTTCTGGGCCGGCGTAATGAAAGGTTCATACATCCAGTGCGGCGTCAGCAAACCCACTGTGTGGCCGAAGAACAAAAACAGGATGCCGACATGGAATAGGTTACTGCCCCAGCGCAGAGTTCCGGTGCGCAGCATCTGCGACGAGTCGCTTTTCCAGGTGTACTGATCCCGGTCGAAACGAGCCAGGCTGCCCACCAGGAAAACCACCATGCAGATGTAGGGGTAAGCACTGAAAAAGAATGTATGTAGATAGGATTGAAAGGCGTTCATGCGACCACTCCTGTTTTGGCATTGTTGCGGACCAAGTGGATGGGTTGCGGCTGGCCGGGCCGCGCCTGTCCTTGTGATGAACAGCCGTCAAACACCCGCGGCTCGATCCAGCTTTCATCCAGCGGCTGTTCGGCGGCGATTTTGACCGGCTGCGCTTTTTCGCCGGCCAGTTCCAGCAGTGCGCCGAGTACGCTCGCATAGGGACTGGCGCGCCCCTGCAGGGCACTAAATAAGCTATTGAATATATGAGACATTTCATCCAGAAACGCCCGCGCTTCAGTTGCGGGCTGGGTGGAAACAAACTCGAGCACGGCGGGCAGGTAGTCCGGCAGTTCGCCCGGCGCCAGATACAACCCGGCTTTTTCGTAGGTCTGCGCCAGATCAATCATCGCCGGGCCGCGATCGCGCGAATCGCCATGAACATGTTCGAACAGGTGCAGCGAAGTGGCGCGGCCGCGATCGAACAGTTCCACGTAGCCGGCTTCGGCCTCCAGCGGATCGGCGGTGACCAGCGAGTCGATCAACGCGTCGATTTCCTGCATGCGTTCCGCAGAAAGCACATGTTCGCCGCGCAGGATGGCGCGCATCTCGCCCAGGTAACCGCGCATCTCGTGATCCGGATACGCGAGCAGCGCCGCCAGCACGCGCAGGGTGCCTGAGGCCGGTTTGTTTTTGGATAGTCCCAGCATGATCAAACCTCCAGCTTGATGGGTATGGTGCGTTTTTTCTCGCTGCCGAACAGACTGGTGTTGCCAGTGCCCTCCGAGCAGCCGTTGCCGAACGAGAAGCCGCAGCCGCCGCGAAGGTTGAAGGTATTCTCGGCATACTCGCGGTGGGTGCTGGGGATCACAAAGCGATCCTCGTAGTTGGCAATCGCCATGATGTGATACATCTCCTCCACCATTTCCTGGGTGATGCCGACCTGCTGCAGTACCTCAGTGTTGATGCGCTGATCGACATGTTTTTCACGCTGGTAGGCGCGCATCGCCAGCATGCGTTCGAGCGCGCGCACCACCGGCACCGTGTCGCCCGCGGTGAGCAGATTGGCCAGGTATTTGACGGGGATGCGCAACTGGTTGACGTCAGGAATCTGACCGTTGGTGCCGACATGGCCGGCGTTGGCGGCGGCGCTGATCGGTGACAGCGGCGGCACGTACCAGACCATCGGCAGCGTGCGGTATTCCGGGTGCAGCGGCAGCGCCACTTTCCACTCAACGGCCATCTTGTACACCGGGCTGTTGCGCGCCGCTTCCATCCATTTGTCCGGGATGCCGTCCTTGGCCGCCTGGGCAATCACCTGCGGATCGTTGGGATCGAGAAAGATGTCCAGTTGGGCGTGATAGAGGTCGCGGTCATGCTCGACGCTGGCGGCTTCCTGGATGCGGTCTGCGTCGTAAAGCAGCACACCCAGATAGCGGATGCGGCCGACACAGGTCTCCGAACACACGGTGGGCTGTCCGGCTTCGATGCGCGGGTAGCAGAAAATGCATTTTTCCGCCTTGCCGCTTTTCCAGTTGTAGTAAATTTTCTTGTACGGACAGCCGCTGATACACATCCGCCAGCCGCGGCACTTGTCCTGGTCGATCAACACAATGCCGTCTTCCTCGCGCTTGTAGATCGAGCCCGACGGGCAGCTCGCCACGCACGCCGGATTGAGGCAGTGTTCGCACAGCCGCGGCAGGTACATCATGAAGGTGTTCTCGAACTGGCCGTAGATGTCCTTCTGGATGTCGTCGAAATTTCTGTCGGCGCTGCGCTTGCTGAATTCGCCGCCGAGGATTTCCTCCCAGTTCGGCCCCCACACGATCTTGTCCATCTGCTTGCCGGTGATCAGGCTGCGCGGCCGCGCAGTCGGCGTGGCGCGCATCTCCGGCGCACTCTGCAGGTGACCGTAGTCGAAGGTGAACGGCTCGTAGTAATCGTCGATCTCGGGCAGGTTGGGGTTGGCGAAAATCCGCATCAGCAACTTCCATTTCGCACCCTGCCTTGGCTCGATGTCGCCATTGCTCTTGCGAACCCAGCCGCCATTCCACTTGTCCTGGTTCTCCCATTCCTTGGGGTAACCGATGCCGGGCTTGGTCTCGACGTTGTTGAACCAGGCGTATTCCACGCCCGGCCGGCTGGTCCAGACGTTCTTGCAGGTGACCGAACAGGTGTGACAGCCGATGCACTTGTCCAGGTTCAGCACCATGCCGATTTGCGCGCGTATCTTCATACTGCCTCCTGATGGGCCGCCCCGAAGGAGGCAGACGCCCCCTCGGGGGGCAGCGAACGAATGTGAGCGTGGGGGTTGTTCATGCGACTTCTCCATGGGCCTGCACAGGCCTGATCAATTCATCCGCGACCGGTGTATCCAGCCAGTCGACCTTGACCATCTTGCGCACCACCACGAATTCGTCGCGGTTGGTGCCAATGGTGCCGTAGTAGTTGAAACCGTAGCTCAGCTGGGCATAGCCGCCGATCATGTGCGTGGGTTTCAGCACGATGCGCGTCACCGAGTTGTGGATGCCGCCGCGCGCGCCGGTGATTTCAGAACCGGGTGTGTTCACGATCTTTTCCTGCGCGTGGTACATCATCACCATGCCGGGATTGACGCGCTGGCTGACCACTGCCCGCGCCGCGATGGCGCCGTTGATGTTGAACAGCTCGATCCAGTCGTTGTCGACGATACCCGCGCGTTTCGCATCGTCCTCACTCAGCCAGACACAGGGTCCACCACGGCTCAGGGTGAGCATCAGCAGATTGTCGGTGTAGGTGGAGTGGATGCCCCACTTCTGGTGCGGGGTGATGAAGTTGAGCAGAATCTCGGGATTGCCGTTGCTCTTGATGCCATGGATGCCGGCGGTGGTCTTCAGATCCACCGGCGGACGGTAACTGACGCAGCCTTCACCGAAGGCACGCATCCACGGGTGGTCCTGGTAAAACTGCTGGCGGCCAGTCAGCGTGCGCCACGGAATCAGCTCGTGCACGTTGGTATATCCGGCGTTGTAGGAAACCGTCTCGCTTTCGATGCCGCTCCAGGTCGGCGACGAGATGATCTTCCTCGGCTGTGCCTGGATGTCGCGGAAACGGATTTTTTCGTCTTCGCGATGGATCGCCAGATGGGTGTGGTCGATGCCGGTCTGCTTGCCCAGCGCCTGCCACGCCTTCACCGCGACATGACCGTTGGTTTCCGGTGCCAGCAACAGCACCACCTCGCAGGCGTCGATGTCGGTTTCGATTTTCGGCATGCCTTTGGTGACGCCCTCCGCAATATTGAAGCCGTTCAGTTCACCGATCTGCCGCACTTCGTCCTGGGTATTCCATGCGATGCCCTTGCCGCCATTGCCGACCTTGGCCATCAGCGGGCCGAGCGCGGTAAAGCGTTTGTAGACGTTCGGGTAATCGCGTTCGACCACCGCGATTTGCGGCGCGGTCTTGCCCGGGATCAGATCCACTTCACCCTTTTTCCATTCCTTGACATCGAGTGCCTGTGCCAGCTCTGCCGGGGTATCGTGCATCAGTGGCGTCAGCACCAGCTCCTTCTCCACGCCAAGGTGACCGACGCAGACTTCGCTGAACTTCTGCGCAAAGCCCTTGTAGATGTCCCAGTCGCTGCGCGACTGCCAGGCCGGATCCACCGCAGTGGACAACGGATGGATGAACGGGTGCATGTCGCTGGTGTTGAGATCGTTTTTCTCGTACCAGGTGGCGGTGGGCAGCACAATGTCGGAATACAGGCAGGTGGTGCTCATGCGGAAGTCGAGCGTCACCAGCAGGTCGAGCTTGCCTTCCGGCGCCTGGTCATGCCACACCACCTCCTGCGGCTTGGCGTCATCGGGGCCAAGATCCTTGCCCTGCACGCCGTGGCTGGTGCCGAGCAGATGTTTGAGGAAATACTCATGGCCCTTGCCGCTGGAGCCCAGCAGGTTGGAGCGCCAGACAAACAGGTTGCGCGGCCAGTTGGCGGGATGGTCCGGATCCTCGCAACTCATTTTCAGCGAGCCGTCCTTCAGCGCTTTGACCGCATAGTCCTTCGGATCAACGCCGGCCGCCTGCGCATCGCGCACCACCTGCAACGGATTGGTCTGCAGTTGCGGGGCGGAAGGCAGCCAGCCCATGCGCTCGGCGCGCACGTTGTAGTCGATCATGCTGCCGCCGAACAGTTTTTTGTCGGCCAGCGGCGAGAGCACTTCGTCGACACCCAGTTTTTCGTAGCGCCACTGGTCGGTGTGTGCATAAAAGAAGCTGGTGCTGTTCTGCTGGCGCGGCGGGCGTATCCAGTCGAGCGCGAAAGCCAGTGCGGTCCAGCCGGTCTGCGGGCGCAGCTTTTCCTGGCCCACATAATGTGCCCAGCCGCCGCCGCTCTGACCGACGCAACCGCACATCATCAGCATGTTGATGATGCCGCGGTAGTTCATGTCGCAGTGATACCAGTGGTTCATTGCCGCACCGATGATCACCATCGACTTGCCGTGAGTCTTGTCGGCATTTTCGGCAAACTGGCGGGCAACGCTGATTACCTGCTCGCGCGGCGTGCCGGTAATGCGTTCCTGCCACGCCGGTGTGTACGGCGTATCGTCGTCGTAGCTGGTGGCGGCGAGTTCACCGGGCAAACCGCGCGCCACACCATAGTTGGCGGCCTGCAGGTCGAACACGGTGGCGACCAGCACTTCGCGCTGTTCGCCGGCCTGACCGATCGCGACACGCTGCACCGGCACCGTGCGCACCAGCACATCGCCGTTTTCGCCTTTTTGCACGCTGTTGGTAAAATGCTCGGTGACGATGCCGCCAAAATACGGGAAGCCGACTTTCGCGGTATCCGTGCCGGGGCACTCGCCCTCGAGCAGCGACAGCTTGAGTTTGACGTCGCCGCCGTGATGCGCTTCCTTCGCTTGAAGATTCCACTGGCCCTGGTCGGCCCGGCCATCAGCCCCCCAGCGGAAACCGATGGCGCCATTGGGCAGTACCACCTTGCCGCTCTGGTCAAGCGCAACGGTCTTCCAGTCGGGATTGTTGTCCTGGCCCAGTTTGTCGGCAAAATCCGAGGCCCGCACGTAGCGATCGGGCACCATTACCTTGTCGCCGCCCGGCAAGGTGTGCTCCTTCAGCATCACCAGCATCGGCAGGTCGGTATAGCGACGGGCATAGTTGTCGAAATACTCACTGCGTTTGTCGAAATAAAACTCCTTGAGGATCACATGACCCATCGCCATCGCCACCGCAGCATCGGTGCCCTGTTTGGGGTGCATCCAGATGTCGGCGAGTTTGGCCACTTCGGAATAGTCAGGCGTGACCGCAACGGTCTTGGTGCCCTTGTAGCGAACCTCGGTGAAAAAATGCGCGTCGGGCGTGCGCGTCTGCGGTACGTTGGAACCCCAGGCGATGATGAACGAGGAGTTGTACCAATCCGCCGATTCGGGCACGTCGGTCTGCTCGCCCCAGGTCTGCGGGCTGGACGGCGGCAAATCGCAGTACCAGTCATAGAAGCTCATGCACACGCCGCCGATCAGACTGAGGTAGCGGCTACCCGCGGCGTAACTGACCATCGACATCGCCGGAATCGGCGAAAAACCGATCACCCGGTCCGGGCCGTGCTTCTTGATGGTGTAGACATTGGCCGCGGCGACGATCTCGTTGATCTCATCCCAGGTCGAACGCACGAAGCCGCCGAGGCCGCGCACGCTCTGGTAGTCGCGGCGTTTGTCATCGGATTCGACGATGGACGCCCAGGCCTCGACCGGGGACTTGTCCAACCGCGCTGCACGCCAGCTTTTCAGCAGCCGGCCGCGCACCAGCGGATACTTCACCCGGTTGGCGCTGTAGAGGTACCAGCTGTAACTGGCGCCACGCGAACAGCCGCGCGGCTCATGGTTGGGCATGTCCCAGCGGGTGCGCGGATAATCGGTCTGCTGGGTTTCCCAGGTGACGATGCCGCCTTTGACGTAGATTTTCCATGAGCACGACCCGGTGCAGTTCACACCGTGAGTGGAACGCACGATCTTGTCGTGTGCCCAGCGGTTGCGGTAGGCATCTTCCCAGGTCCGGTCTTCGCCGTTGGTGACACCGTGACCACCGGCAAACGATTCCCGCGGTTGTGAAAAATAAGTCAGTCGATCCAGAAAATGGCTCATGTGCGCCTCGTGATTCGTGAATGGTCAAATTTGAAACCGCTACCACTTGAAACTGAATCGTGATTACCCTGCACTTGCGCTGCCCCCTTCTGCATCTCCCTCAGCACGGCATCTCGGCGTTTTTGCGCGCGTAATACCACCAGGTCATCAGGATGCAGCTGCAGTAAAAAACCATGAACACATAGAGCGCGGCTTCCGGCCCTCCGGTGGCTGCTATCGATGTGCCGTAACTTTTGGGAATGAAAAAACCGCCGTAGGCGCCAATCGCCGAGGTGAAGCCGAGTACTGCCGCCGCTTCCTTGTTTGCATCCCTGACGGCCTGCTCGTTTACTTGCGCCCCCTTGCCCTCGGCGGCACGCCTGTGCTCGGTCAGAAAAATGACCGGGATCATGCGAAACGTGGAGCCGTTGCCGATCCCCGTGGTGAAGAACAGCAGCAAAAATGCCCCCAGAAAACCGGGCAGGCTTCCACTGGAATCTGCTGACGGCAGGCTGTACAACACAGCCGCCACGGCCAAGGCCATCAGCAGAAAATTCCAGAAGGTGACCCGCGCCCCGCCCATGCGGTCGGCCAGCCAGCCACCCAGCGGGCGCATCAGCGCACCAAGCAGCGGTCCGATGAACACGTACTGCGTGGCCTCGACCGCCGGAAACGCCGTTTGCAGCAACAGTGGAAATCCGGCCGAATGACCGATAAAAGACCCGAAGGTGCCGAGATACAGCCAGGACATCAGCCAGTTGTGCTTGCGCACAAAAATTACGGCCTGTTCGGTAAACGATGCACGGGCGCCGGGGATGTCGTTCATTCCGAACCAGGCCGCCAGCGTAGTCAGTGCAATGGCCGGCACCCAGACGAATCCGGCGTTCTGCAACCAGATTTCTTTTGTTGCACCCGCCCCGCTCCACACTTGCGGTGCGCCGCTGATGACACCAAACAGGCCGCCGACGATCACCAGCGGCACCACAAACTGCGCCACCGACACCCCGAGATTGCCCAGGCCGCCATTCAATCCCAGCGCGCCCCCCTTCTGCGAGGCGGGAAAGAAAAAGCTGATGTTGGCCATGCTGGAGGCGAAATTGCCACCCCCCAGTCCGCAGAGCAGCGCCAGTAGCAGCAACGTGGGGTAAGTGGTGTCCGGATCCTGTACCGCAAATCCCATTCCCAGCGCCGGCAGCAGCAGCGACGCGGTGGACAAGGTGGTCCAAACCCGTCCGCCGAACATTGGCACCATGAAAGCGTAGAAAATGCGCAGCGTTGCCCCGCACAGGGCGGGAAGCGCCGCCAGCCAGAACAGTTGATTGGTGGAAAAGCGGAACCCCACATGCGGCAGATTGACCACTACCACGCTCCACACCATCCACACCGCGAAGGACAGCATCAGCGCCAGCACCGAAATCATCAGGTTGCGGCGAGCGATACGCTCCCCTTGCCGGGCCCAGAAGTCGGGATTCTCGGGCTCCCAGTGGGTCAGGGGTGCTGAATTCATGACGCATTACGCATCCGCTTTTCTGCTTCATCCGCTGATCAGGGATTTTTGACGTATGCGTTCTTGCGCAGGTAGAACCACCAGTTCAGCACCAGGCACACCGCGTAGAACACTGCAAATCCGTACATCGAATATTCCGGCGTGCCGGCCTTGATCTGTGCACCGATCACCACCGGCGCAATGAAAGAGCCGTAGGCGCCCACCGCCGAGGTCCAGCCCAGCACCGGCCCGGCCTGCTGCCGGTCGAAAATCACGCCGATGGTGCGGAAAGTTGAGCCGTTGCCGATGCCCGTCGCAGCGAACAGCACCACAAACAGCACCATGAACACCAGAAAATACTGTTCCGGCGTGGCTGACTTGTAGGCCAGCAGCATCACATAGCCCAATGCCGCCGAAGCCACCACCATCACCGCCGAAATGATCTGGGTGACGATGGAACCGCCGACCTTGTCAGAGATCCAGCCGCCCACGGGGCGGATCAACGCACCGACGAAGGGCCCGATCCACGCGAAGGTCAATGCAGACGGCGCATTGGGGTTCTTCAGGGTGTGCTGCATGACACCGGCGGAGTCAGGCACGTGACTGACGCCGAAAATTACGGTGATCGACAGCGGCAACGCCATCGAGAATCCGATGAACGAACCGAAGGTGACGATGTACAGCGCGGTCATCGACCAGGTGTGTTTGTTGCTGAATATCTCGAACTGCTTGGCGATATTGCCCTTCATTTCACCGAAGGCTGCAAACTTCATCACCAACAGCGTGCCGATCATGATCAGCGGCAGCGCCACCCACATGTTGAGCACGCCGATGCCCACGGGCGCTGGCAGGTACAGATAGAGGCCCAGACCACCGATCAGGAAAGCCAGACCCCACAGGTAAAAAATCTTGGCGAAAGCCGCCACAGTACCGCCGTAGTTGGGTGAAAGCGGCAGCAGGTTGTTCATGCCGAACCAGGCCGCGATCACCAGCGGCGCCAGGATCGCCGCCCAGACGAAGCCGGCGTTCTGGATAAAGGTGGGCGTACCGGCGGTGATCTTGCCGAGTATCCAGCCGCTGTCCTTGAGCAGCGTCATCGGCTCGCCGGCGATCGCCCCGAAGACACCGGCGGTCATCACCAGCGGAATCAGCACCTGCATGGTGGTGACGCCGAAATTTCCCAGTCCGGCATTCAGACCCAGTGCGGTGCCCTGCAGGCGTTTGGGGAAAAAACCGCTGATATTGGACATCGAACAGGCGAAGTTGCCGCCGCCGATGCCGGACAGGAACGCCCAGAACTGGAACACATGCAAGGGCGTGGTCTTGTCCTGCAGCGAGAGGCCGGTACCGATCGCCGGAATAATCAGCAGTGCAGAGGTCAGAAAAATGGTGTTGCGACCGCCGCAGAGACGGATGAAAAACGACGCGGGTATGCGCAGCGTCGCGCCCATCAGGCCCGAGATCGCAGTCAATGTGAACAGTTCCGCCGGCTTGAAGGGAAAGCCGAGGTTGATCATCTGCACCGTGATGATGCCCCACATCAGCCACACGGCGAACCCGCACAGCAGATTGGGTATCGAAATCCACAGGTTGCGATTAGCGATGCCCTTGCCCCGGATCTCCCAGAATGTATCGTTCTCGACATCCCATTCCGCGATATCCACGGAACTGCGGATGACCGGGCGATCACCCCCTGCTGAATCCTGCTGCTTGGTCGTGTTCATTATGGTTCCAGTCTCGTGTGTTCAGCGGTTGCCGGGTATCAGATCAAGCGTGATGATTCGGGTTGCTGGCTGGGTTTTGCCACGTTCAACGGCCGCACCTCGGTGAAGTACATCCACATCAGCGACACCCAGACGACGCCGAACATCAGCATGAAGGCGGAAGAACGCACACCGGTCAGGTCCACCAGCGCGCCGAACATGATCGGCAGAACGAAGCCGCCCATGCCGCCGGCGAGGCCGACCACCCCGGAGACGACGCCGATGTTGTGGGGGTAGTCATCGGAGATGTACTTGAACACCGAAGCCTTGCCGATGGCGAAGGCGATGCCCATGGTGAACATGATGATGGTGAACAGCGTCGGGCCCAGGCCGATATGAAATTTTTTGGGGCCGGACACCGTGAGTATGGTGAATTCGGTCTGCGGATAAGACAGGAAAAACAGACAGACCAAGGATATCCACAGCACCCACCAGGTGATGAAATGCGCGCCGTATTTGTCCGAGAACCAGCCGCCGATGGCGCGTAACACGCCGCCCGGGATGCTGAAGCCCGCGGCCAGCAATGCCGCCAGTTGGATATCGAAACCGTATTCGGAGATGTAGTACTTCGTCATCCACAACGACAACGCCACATAACCGCCGAAAACAATCGAGTAATACTGGCTGTAGCGCCAGACCGTCGGATCCTTCAGCACCTGCAGTTGCTCACGGACGGTGACCGTGGCGGCGCCGCTGGCATGCTCCTCGTCAGTGAAAGTGAAAAACCAGAAGAGGATTGCGGTCACTGTCATGAGGAACGCATAAACCTGCGGCACCATTGCCCAACCATAAGTGACCACAATAGTTGGCGCCACCAGTTTGGTGACCGCCGCTCCGGTATTGCCCATACCGAAAATGCCCATCGCAAATCCCTGACGCTGCCGCGGAAACCAGCGCGCGCAATACGCGATGCCGACAGTAAACGATCCGCCGGCAACACCGACGAACAGGCCGGTGACCAGGAAGTGCCAGAATTCGGTGGCGCGGGAAATCATCCAGATCGGCACGATGGTCGACAGCATCAGGATGAAAAATACGATGCGCCCGCCGAAGCGATCGGTCCACATGCCCAGCGGCAGGCGGATCAGCGAGCCGGTGAGTACTGGCAAAGCCACCAGCACGCCAAACTGCGTTTCATTGAGTCCGAGATTCTGTTTGATGGGGATGCCGATCACGGCGAACATCATCCACACCATGAAACAGACCGTGAATGCCGTGGTACTTGCCGTCACCACCGACCACTGTTTGAATTGCTGCGATGCCATCGTTCGCTCCCTTAGATATCTGGAGCGAAAATACCGGCACACCACCACAGCCGCCATTCAGCTGTCGGCGGACGGGAGCACTGCAAACGACCGAGTGCCACGGTTGCGGCTAGTTATTTCGAACTAGTTCCGACTTCGCAAGGGGATGAGCCGATGATCGGTTCCAGCGATGACAACAGCAACGCACGGTACGCAGCCGGCGCCGGGAATTACTTATAACTAATTGTTTTTATTGTTATTTTTTGACATTCCGTGTTCGACAGCATAAACCGCTGCCTGCACCCGGCTGGTCAGCTTGAGCTTGCGCAGGATGTTCTGCACATGGATCTTCACCGTACTCTCGGCCAACTCGAACTCGCGGGCGAGTTCCTTATTGCTGGCGCCGCGGGCCAGCGCGGCAAGGATCTCGCGCTCGCGCGCACTGAGCAGCGCCTTGTCCGGCAGCGGTGCCACGGTCTTGCGCTTCAATCCGGCGACCAGTTTGCCGGTCATCTCCGGCGACACCACCGAGTCGCCGGCTGCGGCACGGCGGATCGCATCGACAAAATATTCAGCATCAATGTTTTTCAAAAGGTAACCGGCCGCTCCGGCATGCAGCGTCTCCAGGAGATCCTCCGCGTCCTCGGACACCGTCAGCATCAGCACCCGTGTCTCCGGCAGTTCCTCGGTCAGGGTCTTCACCGCTTCGCGGCCGCTGACGCCCGGCATGTGCAGGTCGAGCAGGATAATGTCTGGCCGCAACTGCCGGGCCTGCTGCACGCCGTCGAGCCCGTCCGCCGCCTCGCCGACGACTTCGATGTCAGCCTGACGCGCCAGCAGCGCCTTCACCCCGCTGCGAAACAGCTTGTGGTCATCGACCAGCAACACCCGCAATCTTTTACTTTCACTCTGACTCACGCATGCACCTCATGTCCGTGCAAGCCTTCGCGACCGGAGAACTGAACCGCAGGCAGCGTCAGCATCACCTGCGTTCCATACCCCGGCTGCGAACGCAATTCTATTTTTCCGCCGATGCGCTGCGCCCGCTCGCGCATGATACGCAGGCCGATATGCGCTTCAGCGGCATCCGGAGCCGCCTCGACATCGAATCCGCGCCCGTCGTCACTGACAGTAAACCGGTAGACGGCGTCGCGATGCACCGCGAGGCCGACAAGCGTGGCACCGGCATGCTTGCGCACATTCGACAGCGCTTCCTGCAGAATATGCAGCACCTGCAGTTGGTTTTCGGCATGCAGCGGTACGCCCGTACCGGTATCGGAAAATTCCGTCGCTAGTCCGGACTGGGCGCCGAAGCGCGTCAGCATCTGCCGCAAGGCCACCCCGATGTCTTCCTCGTGCTTCACGCGGGAGCGGAAATGCGTCAGCAGCTCGCGCACGTCGTCGTAACTTTCCTGCACTCCTTCACGGATGCTGCAGAGCACCTCCTCAACTTCACCGCGTGCTTCGCGCCGCAGCGAGTCCTCGAGCATCTGCACCTGGATGTTCAGGAACGCCAGCGACTGGGCGATCGAATCATGCAGTTCGCGCGCGAGCAGGCTGCGCTCCTCGAACACGGCCAGCTCGCGGTCGCGCGACACCAGCCGCTGGTTCTCAATAGCTACGCCGAGATGCTGGCCCAGCGTTTCGAGCAACTGGCGATCCTCCGGGCTGATCGGATGCGGTGTGGTGAAATAAAGGTTGAAGATCCCCAGCAACTCGCGCTTGAGGCGGATCGGCAATATAGCCACCGTACGGTATTGTGCCCGGCGGCAATCTGCCGCCACCTCGGGCGCGATATCGTCCAGCTGGTCCACCGCGCTGCGGTTGTATTGCGCAGCCACACCACACAGGCACTCACCCATGTCGATGCAGCGTTCGCGCAGTGCGAACTCGCTGGACAACCCTTCATGTGCATAAAGGTGCAAGCGGCGGTCGGCGTCCATCAGCCGCACCGCGCCGCCGGCAGCACCGTGAAGCACCATCAGCTGGCGCAGGAATGCGCGGCACAATTCTTCGGTGGCGGCAGGTTCGTTAAGCAGGCGCGCCATTTCATAGAGCGCCGCCAGTTCACGGTTGCGCGCGCCCAGGTCACGGGTCTTGTCGGCGACACGCTCTTCCAGCGTGGCATAAACGTCCTGCAACCGGCTGGCCATGCGGTTGAATCCTTCGGCGAGATCACCGAACTCGTCCTGGGTTTCAACCGGCAGACGCGCATCAAACTCACCTGCGGTCATGCGCTGCATGCCTTCCGCTAGGCTGACCACCGGCCGCACCACCAGCAGCGACATCATGTAAATCAGCGCCACGGTGCCGACCAGCGCCAGCGCAATCAGACCGAACTGCATGTAGCGCAGGATCGCGATATTGCGCGCGTTGTGGGACTCAATCAGATGGACGATCTGGTCGATGTGAATGACAAACGACTCGACTTCCGCACGCAATGCAGCCATCGACACCCGGCCGGCCGCGGCCGTCGTGAGCATCGGTTTGACGGTGTCCTGCCAGTGCCGCTCGACCACGTTCAGTTCCGCGACAATTTCGGGATCGCGCGGCAGCACCAGCGGCCGCACCGGATCCCCCGCTTTCATCCCTGCCAGCACCTCTTCAAAACGACGCATCTCGGCACGCATCTGCACGCCGGCATCGGATCCGGGGTCGCGCAGGCTTTCGGCCAGCAGATAGGCAATGCGATAGGACCGCATGCGTTCGCTGCCCATGTCGTTGATGACGGCAGCGCCGCCTTCTAGCTTCCAGGATTCATAAAGCGTAAACCCGACAGCCGTCAGCGCCACCACAAGAAACGCAATGGCCATCCACAGCAGCTTGCTGCTGAGTCGCGACCGGGGCAAGATAACTGTCACGCGCGGTATCCGGGGAGGAATTCTAAAAATTCAGACCGGCTCATGTTAACGCGGGTTATCGTCGTCATCCATCAGCATGCGGTGGGCGGGACCCTCCATATCCTCAAACTGGCCGCTGCGCAGCGCCCACCAGAAAATGCCGCCGATCACGAACACCAGCACCAGCGACAGGGGAATTAGCAGATAAAGAATATCCATAGGCCGATCATCTTAAACGCTGCAGGGCCCTGAAAACCGGAAATGCGGTTTCACAAACGGATTGATGCAAATATGGCATTCAGATGCCGCTGCTTTTGCGGTTACGCGCCAGACGCAGCGCATTCAGCACCACCACCAGCGAGCTTGATGACATGCCGATGGCTGCAACCAGCGGCGTCACCAGGCCGGCGATAGCCAGCGGCAGCGCTATGGCGTTGTAGGCGACCGCCCATGCCAGATTCTGGCGGATCACCCGCAGCGCCTGACGCGACGCGCGCACCGTCTGTGACACCGCTTCCAGCCGGTCGCCCATCAGGATGATGTCGGCGTTGATCTGCGCGAGCGGCGTGCCGCCGCCCGGCGCAATGGAAACCTGCGCCTGCGCCAGAACCGGCGCATCGTTGACGCCGTCGCCCACCATCGCGACGATGGCGCCGTGCGACTGCAGTTCACGCACATAGGCCAGTTTGTCCGCGGGCGTAGCGCCGCCGCGGCATTCGGTGATGCCGAGTTCGGCGGCGGTATGGCGTGCACGCTGCGGCCGGTCGCCGGACAGCAGCGCAATCTGAACGCCGTCTTCGGTGAGTGCTCGGATCATCGCCTGCGCATCATGACGCAGCACATCGTCGAGCATGAACAGCGCAATCCAGCCTTGCGCGTCGCCCAGAGCCACTACCGATACGGCATCCGGCGCAAAATCAATCTGCCGCGGCAGCGGCTGCCCGTGCAGCGCGGCGACAAACTGCGGGCGGCCGATGCGCAGCACGCGTCCGCCGACACTGCCCTCGACGCCATCCCCGGCAAAAGTCTGAACCACCGTTGCCACCGGGTGCGCGCCATGCGCCGCATGGGCCAGTGCGCGCCCCACCGGATGTTCGGACCATGCTTCAAGAGCTGCGGCATACCCGAGACACTGCTCGCGGGTCTGATCCGACAGCAGCGTAACGCCGGTCAACGACATGCGGCCGGTGGTCAGCGTACCGGTCTTGTCAAATACGAAATGCGTGGCATGGGCCAGGGTTTCCAGTGCTGAGCCCCGCGCAATCAACACGCCGGCACGATAGGCCGCGCCGGTGGCTGCGGTCAAAGCGGCCGGCGTCGCCAGTGACAATGCGCAGGGGCAGGTCACCACCAGCATCGCCACTGCAATCCACAAGGCGCGCGACGGATCGATGTACCACCAGGTCGCGAATGCCGCGAGCGTCAGCACCAGCAGTGTCGCGACAAACCACTGCGCGACGCGGTCGGCGGCCTGTGCGATACGCGGCTTCTCGCTTTGCGCCCGGTCCATCAAACGCACGATGCCGGCCAGCACGGTGTCTTCGCCGACCCGCGTCACCCGCATCGTCAGCACGCCCTCCAGATTCACCGCACCGCCGGTCAGCGTATCACCCGGACGCTTCGCCACCGGACGCGCCTCCCCGGTCAGCAGGGCTTCATCAGCCGCCGAAAAACCTTCCACAACAACACCGTCAGCAGGAATGGCATCGCCCGGACGCACACGAACCAGATCACCGGACTGCAGTGCAGCAGCCGCAATCCGTTCGGTCGTCCCCTGCGCATCGCCGGTCAAACGTTCAGCGGTTGCCGGTGCCATCCGCACCAGTTGCTCCTGCGTCTGCATGGCCTTGCTGCGCGCTTCCATTTCAAGGAATCGCGCCCCCAGCAGCAGACACACGAACATCGACACCGAATCAAAATAGACTTCGCCGCTTGCCGTCCATGTCGCCCACACGCTGGCCACAAACGCGATGATGATCCCCAGCGAAACCGGCACATCCATACCGGCGCGCCCGGAACGCAGATCGCGCCAGGCGCCGATGTAAAACGGCATCGACGACCACAAGGCAACTGGCAGCGTCAGCACCAAGCTTGCAATCCGCATCAACTGCTCGATATCGGCCGTCATCGCACCTTCGGCGACATAGACCGGGAAGGCATACATCATCACCTGCATCATGCCGAAACCGGCGATGAACAGACGCCACAGCAGCACGCTGCGCTCACGGCGCATCTGCTCTTCGGCGCGCGTGCGGTCGTACGGATGCGCTTCGTACCCGAGGGCGGCAACAGCGCCGAGAATTTTGCTGAGAGAAGTCTTGCCCGCATCCCAGCGTACACGGGCGCGACGGGTTGAATAATTGAGCCATGCATCGCGCACGCCCGGCAGCCGGGACAAGCGCTGCTCGATCAGCCAGACGCAGGCCGCACAGGTCACGCCATCGATCAACAGCGCGGCTTCCCGCACATCCGCGTCCGCCGCATCCGAATGCACAAACCCGCGCTGCACTTCGGGCAGGTCATAGACCGCCAGCTCGGACGGCACCAACTCCATCCCGCGCACCGAAGGCGGCGCTGCCGTGCGATTGCGGTAATAGGCGCCCAGGCCGTTGTCGGCGATGGTCTGCGCCACCGCCTGACAGCCGCGGCAGCAGGTGCCGCGCTCGACACCTTCAACCGTTACCTGGAATATCGCTGATTCCAGCGGCAGGCCGCAATGAAAACACCCCGCGTCGTGATCCGCCGCGGGGTGTGTTGCTGCTGATTCCGGCGTTGCCGCCGTCATCCGGGAACGACTCTCATCAGAACTTCATCCCGACGCCGACACCAATAACCAGGGGATTGATCTTGAAGTTCGCTGCTGTGGCACCGGTCGCCACGGTTTTGACATCGGTATCAATCCAGATTTTCTTCAGGTCAACGTTGAAAAAGAACTGTTTGTTGATCGGAAAATCCGCGCCGATCTGCAACGCACCGCCCCAGCTGCTGCTGTCAACCGTCAAGGTTCCGCCACCCAGATTGATGTCGTAGAACTTGGTGTAATTGACGCCGGCGCCGACATACGGGCGGAACGACGGGCTGTCCGGCGCAAAGTGATATTGCAGCGTCAGGGTCGGCGGCAACAGCGCAACGCTGCCCACCGGCGCACCGCCAGCCGTGATGTCGTGTTTCTTCGTCGCAAGTATCAATTCAAGACCGAGGTTGTTCGTCACAAAATAGGTAAAGTCCAGCTCCAGCGTGGTCTCCGAGCTCGCGTCAAGACTCAGCGCCGAAGAACTTGCATCCGGGTTGATATTAATGACCCGTGCGCGACCCAGCCAATCACCCTGCGCGGCACTCGCCACACTGCTTGCCAACGCGATCACCAGTGCCACAGGCACCAAAATCCAGCGTTTCATCTGCTTCTCCTTGTAGTTAATTTGCACGAGAGCATGGTAGGCACCATTAGACTGATGCCATTTGACCCAGATCAAATACCCTGCACACATCGGGGTTGTCCTTTTAAAATGGCAGTCGTGATTCCCTGGCTGACCGATGATGACGAATTCCCGCCTGTTGAGCAGGCCCTGACCGAACCCAACGGTCTGCTCGCGGCTGGCGACCATCTTGCGCCGGCCCGCCTGCTGGCCGCCTATCGCAACGGCATCTTTCCATGGTATTCCGATCACCAGCCCGTGCTGTGGTGGAGTCCCGATCCGCGCATGGTACTGTTCCCCGGCGAATTCCGCATGCCACGTTCACTGGCCAAACGCCTGCGCCGCCGTGATTTCCAAATTCGCGTTGACAGCGTTTTTCAGGAAGTGGTGCGGGGATGCGCGATGCCGCGCAGCGACGATGCCGGCACCTGGATCACCGAAGACATGATTGCCGCCTACTGCGAACTGCACCGGCTGGGGCATGCCCATTGCGTCGAAACTTGGATTGACGGCGAACTCGCTGGCGGTCTTTATGGCGTCGCCCTGGGTCGCGCCTTTTATGGCGAATCCATGTTTACCCGCGTCGACGACGCATCCAAGATCGCTTTCGCACATTTGGTGCGCCAGCTCTCACGCTGGCAATTCGGCATGATCGACTGTCAGATGAATACCGCGCATTTGGCGCGTTTTGGCGCGCGCGAAATTCCGCGCGTCGAATTCTCGCGCAAGCTGACAGAATTGGTAAACTACCCCTCCCCTGCCGCTGCCTGGCAGTTTGAGGACGACCTGTTTAGGTGACTGCTGTTTACGCGACTGCTGTTTACGCGACTATTTACGTGGCTATTTACGTGGGTACCTGCCGGTGACTTTTCTCTCGGATTTCCCGCTCTCGGTCCTGCAGTTCTATGCGACCGCGCCCTATCCCTGCAGCTATCTGCCGGACCGGATGGCGCGCTCGCAGGTTGCGACGCCAAGCCACCTGATCGACGCTCCGGTCTACAGCGAGCTGGTTCGCGCCGGGTTCCGCCGCAGCGGCGCCTTCACCTACCGCCCGCACTGTGACCATTGCCGGGCCTGCGTTCCGGTGCGTGTTGTCATCGAGGATTTCCGTGCTGCCCGCACGCAGCGCCGCGCGCTGTCCCGTCACGCCGGTCTCGAAGCCCGCGAACTCGACCTGAAGTATCACCACGAGCACTACGCGCTGTACCTGCGCTACCAGTCGCGCCGGCATTCCGGCGGCGGCATGGATCAGGACAGCCGCGAACAGTACCGGCACTTCCTGCTGCAGAGCAATGTCGATTCGCAACTCGTCGAATTCCGCGAAGACGGCATGTTGCGCATGGTCAGCATCGTTGACCGGTTGCAGGACGGTCTGTCGTCGGTGTACACCTTCTTCGATCCCGATGCCCCCGGCGCGAGTTACGGCACCTACAATATCCTGTGGCAGATTGAACTCTGCAAACGGCTGGACCTGCCTTATCTTTATCTGGGTTACTGGATAGCCCAAAGCCGCAAGATGGCTTACAAGATCCGCTTCCAGCCGATGGAAGGCCTGATTGAGGGACGCTGGCGTCCGCTCGAAGAATGACGGCACGGTAATACCTTGCGCATCCTCATCATCGAAGACGACGCGACAATCGCGGCGAATCTGTACGATTTTCTCGAGTCCCGCGGGCATGCTGTTGACGCCGCAGCAGATGGCGTAACCGGGCTGCATCTTGCAATTTCGCAGACTTTTGATGCAATCGTTCTGGATCTGGGCCTTCCCGGAATCGATGGATTGACGCTAACAAAAAAACTGCGGGGGGAAGCGCATGTCGAGACGCCCATCCTCATGCTGACCGCGCGGGACACGCTGGATGACAAACTCGAAGGATTTTCGCGAGGCGCCGACGACTATCTGGTCAAGCCGTTCTCCCTCAAGGAAGTCGAGGCGCGGCTGCTGTCGATGAACCGGCGCAGCAGCGGCCGCATTGCCCCCCGAACCCTTGAAGCGGGCGCACTCAGCCTGGACCCCAAGACCATGGCGGTGCGTTTTGCCGGCAATGACGTGAAACTGCCGCCCAAGTGCCTGCGCATACTTGAGCTGCTGATGCGCGAACCCGGACGGGTCATCAGTCGCGAAGAAATTGAGCGCCTCGTCTGGGGCGAATCTCAGGAAACTAGCGACACCCTGCGCAGCCATCTGCACACCCTGCGCCGCGCGTTGACCGCCGCCGGCGGCCACGATCCTGTCGAGACACTGCACGGCATCGGCTACCGGCTCCGGGCCAACGAGTCATGAAAGCACTTTCCCTGAGGGTACGTGTTGCGGCAGCGGTGGCCATCACCTGCATCGCCATCATGATCGGCCTGGGGCTGACGCTGCATACCGCATCCGAAGAGCTTGAACACACCCTGGTAAACCAGATCGTCAGCGAGGAAATGGTATTCCTGGTTCGCCATCACCTGGAAAACCCCGGTATCGTCATTCAGGCGCCCGGGCCAAATCTGCAGTATTTCGTCGTCGGCAACAGCAGTGACCTGGCGCGCGTTCCGGCTGAATTGCGCAATCTTGCGGTCGGACACCATGAAGTCGGGGTGGGCATCGAAGAGCAGCATGTGGTCGTTCGTGAAGTCGACGGCACACGCTTCATCGTTTCGTATGATGCGGGCCCCCATGAAGTCCGGGAGCAACGGTTCAGGCAGCTTCTGTATTCCGCGCTGGCCGCCGTGACATTGATTTCCGCAACGCTGGGCTACTGGATCGCCGGCCTGATCACCCGGCAGATCTCCGAATTATCATCGCGTGTTGCCGTCATGGATCCGGGAGCGCCGCGCGCACCGCTGCTTGAACCCGGACAGTCGCCCGAAGTAGCCACCCTTGCCGGCGCCTTCGACCAGTACCAGGCGCGCATCCGATCCCTGATCGAACGCGAACAGGAATTCACCGGCAACGCCAGTCACGAACTGCGCACGCCATTGACCGCCATTCGTACCAGCTGCGAACTGCTGGAAATGGAGACCGGGCTGCCCGACAAGGTCAGGGCGCGCATTGACGGAATCGCCAACGCCGCGCGACGCATGACCGGACAGATTGAAATGCTGCTGTTCCTCGCCAGAGCACAAGCCTCGGGAATCCAGGAAACGGTCGCCATTGCAGAATGCATCAACGATGCCGTGCAGCCGTTGCTGACGGAAATGGCTGCGAAGGCGATTGAATTCCAGAATAACGTTCCCGCAGATGCGACCTTCACGCTGAACCGGCAGGCGCTTGATATCGTCATTACCAACCTGCTGCGCAACGCCGTGATCTATACCGAGCGCGGACATATACGCGTCGGCATGGAACATAAAAGCCTGATCGTGTCCGACACCGGCATCGGCATCACGCCGGCCCAATTACCCCACATCTTCGGAAGATTCCACAGGGGCGGCACCCATGGTGACGGTTTCGGACTCGGCCTGGCCATAGTCCAGCGCGTCTGCGACCTTCATAGCTGGATAATTGAGGTCGAAAGCACTCCGTCCCGGGGCTCCATCTTCCGCCTGACCCTGTCCTAAGTTCCTGCATCAGGGGCGCTTCCTCACAAATTCTTCACACCTTGTACACAACTCCCTGACAACGCCCCCGCTAACCTGCGGGCATGCAACTACTCCTCGATACCCGCCCGCACGCTGCAAACCGCAGCGACAGACCGGCGCAGTGGCCGGCCGTTGCCCGCCCAGTCAGCCACCCACCCAAAGCCGAGGGCATCTCTGCAGACATCAAGGATGCCGCCCTCAAACGGTGGCGTTTCGACCGGATAAACGACGGCGACCGCGGCTCGACCGAAAGTTTCATCGCGGCGCAGTTCAACAAAGCCTACGGCGCGAAAATCACTGGGTTCATGCCTGAACTGATGGGCCTTTACGACAACGACGCACTGGCAGCCGCCTGCGGATTACGCGCCGCAGCAACCGGACCGATGTTCCTCGAACAGTATCTGGAAACCCCGGTGGAAGCGGTACTGGGCAGGGCTACCGGAACACAAATCGGGCGCCACACTCTCGTTGAAGTCGGCAATCTGTCGATATCACGCCCCGGATATGCGCGCCACCTGGTCTGCTCGCTGACCATGCATCTGCGCAGCATCGGGATGCAATGGGCGGTGTTCAGCGCTGTTCCCACGTTGCGCAACAATTTTCAGCGCCTGGGCATTCCCTTGATCACAATGGCGCCGGCCAGCCCTGACAAATTGCCCGCCGACATCAAAGCCTCGTGGGGCACCTACTATGATCAACAACCGCAAGTCACCGCAGTCAGCGTCGAAGCCGCTTTCAAAGCGCTGGACAGGAATTCGTGCAATCGTTAATTGCAGCGATTGCAGAACACGCGTCCTCGCAACCGGAACGGCGTGCCATACAGAACAGCCGGACCACGCTTGATTATGCCGGCTTGCAAGCGGCAATCCTGTCGGCGGCTGCGCAATTGGGCGGCATCCATCATGGCGCCATCGCCATCGGCCTCGAAAACAATGCGGCATGGGTGATTGGTGATCTTGCGGTGCTTGCCGCAGGAAAACCCTGCCTGCCATTACCACCGTTTTTCACCCCCGCCCAGCAAGCCCACGCCCTGCGGGATGCCGGTGCGGGCTGGTTGCTGACCGACCGGCCCGACTTTTACGAAGGCCTGCTGCAACAGCATTCAATCAACGCAGTGCGTGAAACCGACATTGATCTCGCAGGCGTCAACATCGCGCAATTCAGGCCGTCCATCGCGCCGACCTGGCTGCCGCCAGGAACCGCCAAAATCACTTATACCTCCGGCACCACCGGCACGCCCAAAGGCGTCTGCCTCTCCGCCGCAATCATGGAAAACGTGGCGCGTGCGCTCGCAGCGGCAACGCGGATGAGCCCCGCAGACCGCCATCTCTGCCTGTTGCCGCTGGCCACACTGCTCGAGAACATCGGTGGCGTTTATGCACCCCTGTTTTCAGGCGCCTGCATCATCCCTTCTGCGGGACGTCAGCACAGCGATGCATCAGCCATTGCCGGGAACTACGGTTCGACCCTTGCCGGCATGCTTGAACAGACGCAAGCCACCACGGCCATCATGATCCCGCAGATGCTGCATGCGCTGGCTGCGGCTGTCGAAACCGGGACACCACGCCCGCAAGCGCTGCGCTTCCTGGCTGTCGGCGGCGCCCGCGTATCCCCGGCCCTGCTGACCCGCGCGGCAAATGCGGGGCTTCCGGCATTCGAAGGTTATGGCCTGTCGGAATGCGCATCGGTCGTCGCACTGAACACCCCGCAAAACAACCGGCCAGGCAGTGTCGGCTGGCCGCTGCCCCATGTGCGCATCGATTTTGCAGATGACGGCGAGATCATGATCAGCGGCGCCACCCTCCTCGGATATGCAGGCGATAACACGACAGCCGGCAATCCCTGGCCCACCGGCGATCTGGGATACCTGGACGCCGATGGATTCCTCCACCTGAGCGGCCGCAAAAAGGACCTGTTCATCACCGCTTTCGGACGCAACGTTTCTCCGCACTGGGTGGAAAGCGAACTGACCCTGCAGCCGGCCATCGCACAGGCATCGGTGCATGGAGAGGCGCGTCCCTGGAATACTGCGGTTGTAGTACCACGCGCCGGCGCCACCCCGGAGGCAATCACTGCGGCGATTGCCGCGGCGAACCGCAATCTTCCAGGATACGCCCAGGTCAGCCGCTGGCTGGCCGCACAAGAACCGTTCACCAGTGAGAACGGCGAACTCACGACGAATGGCCGATTGCGACGCACGGTTGTCGCCAAACGTTACGCCCACACCATAGATCAACTCTACCTGGAACATTCCCGTGAACTTTTATGACCAACTGCTGGCCGCCACAGAACGCGAGCGCGCCGACCTGCTTTCCATCCCTTTCATAGGGGATGGCGCCGCCGGGAAACTGCGACATGAAGATTATGTCGCCTTCCTCACCGAGGCCTACCATCACGTCAAACACACCGTACCGCTGCTGATGGCCTGCGGCGCCCGGATTCCCGAACGGCTCGAATGGCTGCGCGAAGCCATGGGGGAATACATCAACGAGGAAACCGGACATCAGGAGTGGATACTCAACGATATCCGCGCCTGCGGCGCCGATGCCGAAGCGGTACGCCATGGCCACCCCGACGTGCCCGCAGAACTGCTGGTGTCCTATGCCTACGACACGATCACACGCGGCAATCCGTGCGGTTTTCTCGGCATGGTGCTGGTTCTCGAAGGCACCAGCACTGCGGTCGCGTTGCACGCTGCTGACTCGCTGAAGAAATCGCTGCAATTGTCGCCGCAGGCCTTCAGCTACCTGACCTCCCATGGCACGCTGGACCAGGAACACACCCGTTTTTACGCCACGCTCGTCAACCGGCTGACGGATGCCGACGACCGCGCCGCGCTGATTCACGGCGCCAAAGTGTTTTACCGACTCTATGGCGACGTATTCCGCGGACTGGACGCCCGCCGCAACCGCGATGCGGAACCCGCGAGGAAATGCGCATGAACCTCAAGGGATGTCGCACCCTGCTGACCGGCGCCGGTAGCGGCATCGGCCGCAGCCTGGCGCTTGCCTTGGGCGCCAACGGCGCAAAACTGGCACTGGTCGGCCGCAACGAAAAAAATCTGGCGGAAGTCGCGCGTGAAATCGTCCGCGCCGGCGGTTATGCGCTGACATTCCCGGAAGATCTGTGCTTACCCGAGCGTCACGAGCCACTGGTATTTTCAGCAGCCGCCCGGCTCGGTGGCATTGATCTGCTGATCAACAATGCCGGCGTCTCCAGTTTTTGCGAGTACTCGCGGGAAAACCCGTCGGATATCGACAATCTCATCAACATCAATATCACCGCGCCGCTGCTGCTGACACGCGCCGTGCTGCCGCGCATGCTGGCTGCAGGACATGGACGCATCGTCAATGTCGGCTCCATCCTGGGTTCGATTGGCTTCCCGCACTTCGCGGCATACTCAGCCAGCAAATTTGCCTTGCGCGGATTTTCCGAAGCGCTGCGTCGTGAAATTGCGGGGTCAGGCGTCGGTGTCACTTATGTCGCACCGCGCACCACGCGCACTGCGTTCAATTCCGACTCGCTCTATAAAATATCAGACGACAGCGGCACTGCAGTGGATGATCCGGCGACTGTTGCCGGAATCATCCTTGAAGCCATCGTTGCCAATCGCGATGAAGTCTATATCGGCTGGCCGGAAAAACTGGCGGTGCGGTTGAACGCCCTGCTGCCACGCATCGTCAGCATCGCCATCAGCAAACAGGTTGCGGCGGCGCGCCAGTTGCTGCGGGCAGCCTGATCCTGATCAACACTCCGACCGTAAACCATAAGCATCTGTTTTTAAAGGTTTATTTATCAGCACTCCGGGATGAGGGCGGGTCGGTACAATAGCGGGATGTATACCTTCCTCCGCCCCCTGCTGTTCTCACTGGATGCCGAATCCGCCCATCACCTGACGCTGCAGTCGCTGCAAATCGCCGCGCGCACCGGCACATTGCTCCCCTGCGTCGGTCGCGTCGCCCCGGCGCCGCGCCGCGTCATGGGCATTGATTTCCCGAATCCGGTCGGACTCGCCGCGGGCCTCGACAAGAACGGCGAATACATCGATGCACTGGCCGCACTCGGTTTCGGTTTTCTCGAAATCGGTACCATCACCCCGCGACCCCAGCCCGGCAACCCGCGACCGCGCATGTTCCGCCTGCCGGCAGCAGGCGCCGTCATCAACCGCATGGGCTTCAACAACCACGGCGTCGATGCACTGCTGGCCAACGTCGGACGCGCGCGTTACCGCGGCGTGCTCGGCATCAACATCGGCAAGAACTTCGATACCCCGATCGAGCGCGCCGCCGACGACTATCTGATCTGCCTGCGCAAGGTGTATTCCAGCGCCACCTACGTCACAGTCAATATTTCGTCACCCAATACCAAAAACCTGCGCCAGTTGCAGCAGTCGGATGAGCTAGGCCAGTTGCTGGGCGCATTGAAGGAAGAACGCGCGCGACTCGCCGACCGGCACGGCCGGCGCGTGCCGCTGGCGCTGAAAATCGCTCCCGACCTTGATGAAACACAGCTGTCCGTGATCGCTGACCTGCTGGTCACGCACGGCATCGACGCGGTCATCGCCACCAACACCACGCTGGCGCGGGACGCCGTCGCGCAACTGCCGCACGGCAACGAGGCCGGCGGACTCAGCGGCGCACCGCTGACCACGCAGGCGCAGGCGGTCACCGCGCAGCTCGCAGCCAAACTCGCAGGCGCGGTCCCGGTCATCGGCGTCGGCGGCATCATGAACGGTGACGATGCCGCGCAGCGCATCTCAGCGGGTGCTGCCCTGGTGCAGCTGTACACCGGCCTTGTTTATGCCGGGCCGGCGCTGGTCGGCGACTGCGTCAATGCAATACGTAAGGCCAGATCATGAAGATCGGCATTCCCAGGGAAATCAAAAACCACGAATACCGTGTCGGCGTCACCCCTGACGGCGCGCAGACGCTGATTGCTGCGGGCCACACCGTGCTGGTCGAACAAAACGCCGGCACCGGCGTCGGTTTTGCCGATGCCGCCTATCGCGAAGCCGGCGCGACCGTAGCCGCTTCAGCCGCCGAGGTCTATGCCGCGGAACTGATCATCAAGGTCAAGGAAATCCAGCGCAGCGAGTTTGCACTGCTCAAGCGCGGACAGATTGTTTACGGTTACCACCACTTTGCGCCCGACCGCCCCCTGCTGGAAGCCATGCTCGCCGCAGGAGTCGCCTGCGTCGCCTACGAAACCATCACCGACACCGCAGGTCATCTGCCGCTATTGACACCAATGTCGCAGATTGCCGGACGCCTCGCGCCGCAGGCCGGCGCATGGGCCCTGCAGATGGCCAACGGCGGCAGCGGCGTGCTGCTTGGCGGAGTGCCGGGCGTGCTACCGGCCAATGTACTGATCATCGGCGGCGGCGTTGTTGGTGAAAACGCCGCGCGCATTGCGCTGGGCATGGGCGCCGATGTCACGCTGCTCGACCGCAGCGCAGAACGGCTGGCGCAACTGGAAATCACATTCAACGGCCGACTCAAGGGCGCAATCGCCTCACCGCAGAGGCTGCGCGCATTGCTGCCGACGCAGGATCTGGTGATCGGCGCCGTGCTGTTGCCGGGGGCGCGGGCGCCGCGATTGATCACCCGCGCCGACCTCAAGACCATGCGCCCAGGCTCGGTAATTGTCGATGTCGCGATCGACCAGGGCGGCATCTGCGAAACCTCACGCCCCACCTCACACACCGAGCCACTGTACGTCGAAGAAGGCATCGTGCATTACTGCGTCCCCAACATGCCGTCGGCCGTCGCTCGTACCGCGACGCTGGCATTGACCCAGGCGACGTTGCCGCACGCGATGCAAATCGCGACACTCGGTCTGCGCGCCGCGGTGCTGGCCGACCCCCATCTCGCCGCCGGTCTGCAAACCTGCAACGGCCGGGTGACTCACCCGGAACTGGCACGCGATCTCGGACTGGAATGCGTCACACCGGCGCAATCACTGGCGTGAACCGCTCGGCAGCGCTGGAAGACGCCATCGATGCCGTGTTGCCGCAGACGCAATGCGCTCTGTGCGGCTACCGCGGCTGCCGGCCCTATGCCGAAGCCATCGCCGCCGGCGAAGCGCCGATCAACCGGTGCCCGCCCGGTGGAGACGAGGTCATCGCGGAACTCGCGGCCCTGCTCGGCGAAACGGCATTGCCGCTGGACACCGCACATGGCCAAGCAACCCCGCCTGTTGTCGCACGCATCGACGAGGCCACATGTATCGGCTGCACACTGTGCATCGCCGCATGTCCTGTTGACGCCATCGTCGGCGCACGCAAATTGATGCACACCGTGATCGCCGCGGAATGCACCGGCTGCGCCTTGTGTCTGCCGCCCTGTCCGGTGGATTGCATCGTGCTTGAGCCGACCTGGGCCGCGCGAGATCGCGATTTACAGCGCGGAGCAGCACCACGGCTGCGCGAACGTTATCAGGCTCACCAACTGCGCTACGCCGCGCTCGAGCAGCAACGCCGGAATCGCGCCGCCAGTGCCGCAACAACCCGCAAAAAAGCCGTCATCGCAAAAGCGCTGGCGCGCGCGCAAGAACGGCTGGCCGGTCGTAAAAGCTGAAGCCGGCTCAGGCCGTCAGATCAGCGGCCGAGTATGCCGCGCAACAACTGCATCGGATCAATTGCAGGCGTGTTTTTGGGTTGCTGGGCCGGTGACTGCGGCGGCGATGAGGCAGGCTGCCCGGCAAGGCCGCGTGCGCCCTCCGCCGGCAAGGGTTGCGCCGCGCGCAACGGACCGGCACCGGCCGCGACACGACGAATGTCCGGTTCACGCCCGGCAGGCAGTCGCGCCAGATTCGGCGTCAGCAGATCACCCAGTTGCGCCAGCCGGTCGCCGGGGAGCGGATGGGTCTTGAACAGCAGTGCCATGGAATTGTCGCCAGCACCGCGCGCAGCCAGTTTGTGCAAAACATCCACCAGTCCGAACGGGTTGTAACCGGCGCGCGCAGCGAGAACGATGCCGATGGCATCCGCCTCATATTCGGCGCTTTTATCGAGGCCCCGTGCAAATACCTCGGCGCCGGTGCCGATCATGTTGTTGATAACCGCCGACCGGTTATCCCGCTGCGCAATCTGCGAACCCGCCGACAACGCAGCGCTTTTCTGCATCACCGTGACATGGTGGCGGCGGACGATATGGCCGATTTCATGGGCGAGCACGCCCGCCAGTTGCGCCTCAGTGTCGAGAATGTCGTAGAGGCCGCGGGTCAGCATCACATAGCCGCCGGGCGCGGCGAACGCATTGATCGACGCGGTGTCGATCACCGCAAAACGCCACGGCAGATCCGGCCGCTCGCTCTGCAGCGCAATCCAGCGGCCAACGCGGTTCACATAGGCCTGCAACGCGGCATCATTAACCAGGGGCGCGGCGCCAAGCATGCGACCGGCGATCTCGCGCCCCATGGTCTGTTCATCCTGTTCGCTGACGCCGGCCACTGCAGTGACGGCATCGCGGCCGATGCTGAACAGGCGGTTAAGATCGATGTTTTGCGCCTGCGCAAAACCGGCGGCACCGCCGAGTGCCGCCGCCAACAGTGTACGCAGGATGGTCATATTCAGCGCGCTCATGGCCGATTGCCTGACGATTCACCGAAATAATCCACCCGTGCGGCATCCAGACCGGCTGCGCCGGCATGGGATTGCGCCTGATCGCGTGACGCCGCAAAGCTGTCAAGCTGCCGCACCTGGCCGTCGTCGAACCGCGCCTGCTTCAGGTCCTCCTCGTCCAGGCCGCGGATACCGATGGTGCTGGTGACGCTGACCCGCTGCCGCGGCCCAAACACCCGGCCGAGCACCGAACCGACACCGTCCCCCGAACCGGCAACCGCGCCGAAACGCACGTTGAACGAATACAGCCAGCCGGTGGTGTTGCCCGAACGGATCTGCACCCAGGCGCCTTGCCGCGCCAGCGCCTCGCCGGTGCTGCCGTTGGGCAGATTGGCGACCGTGGCGGCTTCGGTGCGCGGTTCGCTGCGCAGTACGCTGTCACGCTCCAGCGTCACCGATTCAGCCCTTGCCGCCGTCAATCCTGCGCACAGGCACCAGAGGGCCAGAACACCGCCGCAACGCGTTGCAAAAGTGGGCATTAACAACTCCGGCTGCTGAAGCGGCCATTATAATCATCCGGCCCGCGCACCCGCCATGAAACCGGAAACCGCATGAACCCCGCCCGCCGCCGCGCCATTTACGAACGCTTTCGCGCCGCCAACCCCGAACCGCGCGGTGAACTGGAATACGCCTCCCCCTTTGAACTGCTGGTGGCGGTGATCCTGTCCGCCCAGGCCACGGACAAAAGCGTTAACCGGGCGACCCGCCCGCTTTACCAAAAAGCCAGCACACCGCAGGCGCTGCTCCAACTGGGTGTCGCCGGACTGGAACAGTTCATCAAAAGCATCGGCCTCTACCGCACCAAGGCAAAGAACATCATCGCTACCTGCAAACTGCTGCTGGAGCAGCATGGCGGTGAAGTGCCCCGCGACCGCGAGGCCCTTGAAGCGCTGCCGGGGGTCGGCCGCAAGACTGCCAATGTGGTACTGAACATCGCATTCGGCGAGCCGACCATTGCCGTCGATACGCATATTTTCCGCATCGCCAACCGCACCGGACTGGCGCCGGGCAAAGACCCGCTGGCGGTCGAACAGA
>CAIZLW010000214.1 GCA_903933915.1 uncultured beta proteobacterium
CAGCCTGCGCGCGATGCGCGAGGCGCATGGCCTGTTGACCGAGGAATTCCAGCGCCGGGGATGGGACTATCCGCTGTTGGTGCAGGGTGAAGGTTCGCGCACCGAGTTGCTGCTGCGCTTCCGTGAACTGGGCAATGCCGTTCTGATCGGCAGTCAGTCGTTCTGGGAAGGCATCGATGTGCGGGGTGATGCGCTGTCGCTGGTGATGATCGACAAGCTGCCGTTTGCGCCGCCGGATGATCCGGTGCTGTCGGCACGCATCGAAAAAATAAACGCCGAGGGGCGCAATGCCTTCATGGAGTATCAATTGCCGCGCGCGGTGATTTCGCTGAAGCAGGGCGCCGGTCGGCTGATCCGTGATGAGACCGACCGCGGTGTGCTGATGATCTGCGACCCGCGGTTGATTACCAAATCCTACGGCAAACGCATCTGGCGCAGCCTGCCGCCGATGACGCGAACCCGCGATGTCGCCGATGTGGTGGCGTTTTTTGAGGCGCCACCGGCAGACTGATCGTTGTTGGCGGGCCCGTTCAATCCATGCGGGCGCCGGACTGTTTCACTGCCGCAGCCCATTTCACCAGTTCCACCTGCATGAACCGGGAGAATTCGTCCGGCGTGCTGCCAATCGGCGGTGCACCTTCAGCCGACAGTCTGGCGTTGAGTGCGGGTTCCTTGAGCACTCCCGTGATGTCCTTGTGCAGTGCTGCGATCACGGGTTTTGGTGTTCCTGCGGGCACTACGATGCCGGCCCAGGAACTGACATCAAAACCGGTAACCCCTGATTCAGCCACTGTAGGTACATCAGGTAAGGCCGGGGAGCGCGATTTTGTAGTGACCGCGATGGCGCGCAGACGGTTGGCCTTGGCGTGCGGCATCATGCCTGGCAGCGTGCCGAAGTTAAGTTGGCATTCGCCAGCCAAGACCGCGGTCAGAGCGGGCGATCCGCCCTTGTAGGGGACGTGCTGCAGGTCAGTTTTCGAGGCGCTTCGGAACATCTCTGCCGAAAGATGGCCTGGCGAGCCGTTGCCCGACGAGGAATATCGCAGCGAACCCGGTTTGGTTTTTGCGAGTTCGATCAATTCGTTGACGGATTTGACAGGCAAGGCCGGATTTACGGCGAGCAGCAGCGGATATTGCGCCACCAGCGACACTGCGGCGAAATCCTTCACAGGGTCAAAGGGTATTTTTGAAAACAGCGCCGGGTTGATGGCGTGGGTTGCAACGGTCGCCATCATGATGGTGTGGCCATCCGGGTTGGCCTTTGCTATCAGGTCCGCGGCCATGATTCCGGTCGCGCCGGGACGGTTGTCGACGATGATCTGCTGCTTCAAAACGGGGGCCAACGCCAGTGCGACCTGCCGCGACAGCACATCGGTGCTGCCGCCTGCGGGAAAGCCGACCAGCATGCGCACCGGTTTTTCCGGAAAACCGGCGGCCGACGCGAGGGTGAATGGCAGGATGGTGCAGGCGAGCAAGGAGGTGGCGGTGCGGTATGGCGACATGCAGGATTCTCCGTTGAAGCCACGGTGGTCGTGGCCATTGGGGGCGGAGTATCAGTGCGGGATGTTGCAGTTTCGCGTCAAAGTTATTTCAGTCTGTCGTAGTAAAACCGCAACAATTGAAGTGCATCGTTGCACGGTTTTTCCTTAAATGTAGAGCACTGGAGAATATTGGATGAAGATTGCACAAATGCCGGAGTCGGTTAATGTGAACGGCACTGAGTACCGCTGGCCGCGCAGACCGGTCGTTGTGGTCTGTATCGATGGTGGTGATCCCGCTTACTTGCGTCATTATCTTGCGAAGGGGGCGATCCCGAATATCGCGCGTTTCATGCAACGCGGTTTTGCTGCGCTTGCTGACGGCACGATGCCGAGCTTCACCTGTCCGAACAACATGTCGATCATTACCGGCACGCCGGCGTCGAAGCATGGAATCTCCGGC
Organism: uncultured beta proteobacterium; assembly: GCA_903933915.1. Classification (GTDB taxonomy): domain Bacteria; phylum Pseudomonadota; class Gammaproteobacteria; order Burkholderiales; family SG8-41. Next base: position 1,942 of record CAIZLW010000214.1, read on the forward strand.
AACTTCTATCTTGATACCGCAACAGGCCGGCCGGTGGTGATGACCGGCCCGGAGTTGTTGCGAGGCGATACCATCCTCAGCCGATTTGCAGCGGCTGGCGCGAAGGTGGTGTCGATCACGGCCAAGGATAAGCTGCGCCGCCAGCTCGGCAAGAATCTCGATCTGTCAGGAGGCAACGTTAGTTTTTCAAGCGAGTATGCAGACCGCTGCACGATGGCGGAAAACGGTATTGAGAACGTGCTTGAATTTGTCGGCGCAACACAACCGGACATGTATTCGGAGGCGCTGTCGCTGTTTGTGCTTGATGCCGGCATCAAGTTATTGGAGCAGTCGCAGCGCGACCTGATGTATCTGTCTCTGACCGATTACGTGCAGCACAAGCACGCACCCGGGGAGGACGACGCGCGGCGGTTTTATGATGCGCTTGACGAACGCTTCGGCCGTCTGGAGGCGCTTGGTGCAGTGGTTGCGCTGATTGCCGACCACGGCATGAGCGACAAGGCGGATGCCGAAGGACAACCCAATGTGATCTGGCTGCAGGACGTCCTCGACGCGCGTTTTGGCAAGGGTGATGCAATAGTGATCTGCCCGATCACCGATGCCTTTGTGGCCCACCACGGCGCCCTCGGCGGATTTGTGCGTGTGTGGTGCCGCGGTAAGGCGACCGCTGGCGAAATCATCGACGCCATACACGGAATTCCCGGCATTGAGGCGGCACTTGATCGCGAGACCGCCTGCGCAAGGTATGAACTTCCCGCGGACCGCGAGGGGGATGTGGCGGTGATTGCGGCAGCTAATACCTGTATCGGTGCGTCAGCGACCGATCACGACCTGTCCGGCTTGGCTGGGCATCGCCTGCGCACGCATGGCGGATTGTCCGAGGCCACGGTGCCTTTCATCATTTCGCAGCCGCTGAATGATGCCTTCAGACTGCGCGCGAGCACGAGTCGTTTGAAGAGTTACGAGATTTTCGACTTCGCGCTGAACGGTGTGGCTGTCTGACCTTTAGCCTCCGGACGGCGACTGAGGCGGCGGTGTGACCGGTGCTGCTTTGGTGTTGGTCAGGTGGGCGCGGACCAGATCGATATGGCCGCGCAGCGTGTAGACATAATCCCAGTAGGTCAGTGGCACTTTGGTTTCCACGACACCCTGTTCGATTTCGTCGAGACGCGCCAGTAGTTTCGTGTTGTCGCTGGCGGCAGTGCTCATGCCGATTTCGACGCCTTTCAGTTCGCGATACCAGCGGAAGATGCGTCGTTTGATGCGCCAGTCATAAAGCGCCGGCATGATGCGCATCATCGGGATCAGTACCGCGATCAGCGGCACCAGCAGCACCAGCAGGCGTTCGATCAGGTTGGCCACCCAGAACGGCATATAGCGCTGCAGGAACGGCGGGCCGGACTTGTAATAACGCACGGCCTCTTCGCTGATCGGAAAATCACCGGCGCGCGCAGCAGGAAACTCGCCGGCCTTGTGGAACACGCCGGAGCCGTTGTGCACCTTGGATGCCGCCTGCAGCAGTACCGAGACCAGTGCCGGATGAAAATCGTCGCGGGCAACGAGATGCGCGGTGACGGCAACCATTTTGACATTGGCGGGCGGGATATCCGCTGCAAGATCCACCGTGCCTCGGAGCAGCGTCACTGCAGACAGGTAGCCGTAGCGTTGGGCCAGAGCATCCGCATGCGCCATGTTCATCAGGCGCACGCCCGGGGCTTTGAGCAGGCGCTGCACAATGGGCGCATCGGGAGCCGCAACAAACAGCGCAGAGTCGATTTGTCCTGCGATCAGGGCGTCGGCTGCAGCCGTGCCACCGAGCGGCATCAGCTTCAGGGGTGGTTTGTCGGCACCGGTAGCTTTGAGCATGTTGATGGCGAGCACGCGAGTGCCACTGCCTTCGGGTCCCGCAGCGATGCGCTGGCTGGCCAGTTGCGTCAGCCGGGTGAGTTCCACCGGGGAACGGTAGAACACCCAGAGCGGTTCGTAATACAGCGCACCCAGTGAACGCGCCGGTGAATTTTCCTCATCAACGGTGATGATGCCGCTCTGGATCAACGCGACGTCGTAGCCGGCTTCGGGGTCGCTGAGGCGATTGAGGTTTTCCACGGAGCCCGAGGAGGTGCGCAGTTCGACATTGATCTTTTCGTGAGCCAGCAGTTCCTTGTAGCGTTTCGCGAACAGGTGATAGGCGCCGGATTCATCGCCGGTCGAAATGACGAAATGATTCGGTGGTGCGGGGCGCACGAAGCGGTAGGCGATCATGAAGGCGGCGCCGACCACCACGACAGCGACCAGGATGACGAATGCCAGTTCGCGCATCGAGACGCTGGCGTTCTCCATGTCATCTCTGCGCCGGCGCAACCGCAGTACGATACGTTTTAGTATGGATGGTGTCTGGTTCATTCAGTTCTCCGGTGTTCAGTCTGCCAGCCAGCGCCACAGCAGCCATGCCGCGGCCGTCCACAGCGCGATGATAATCGCCGCAGCAATGTAGTTGCGGGGCTTGGGGCGGTGCGCATCCATCCACGCCTGTGCGGCAATACGCGATTCTACGACGACGGCCTCGGGAACAAGCCTCAACGTCAGCCAGATGAATATCGGCAGCAGGATGACTTCATCGAGAAAGCCGAGAACAGGGATGAAATCCGGAATCAGGTCGATCGGGCTGAACGCATAGGCGACGATCATGATTGCTGCAACCTTGGCCGCCAGCGGCATTTGCGGGTGCCGATAAGCGAACCACAGGGTGACGATGTCGCGCTTGAGCAGTCGCGCCTGGTTTTTCAGGCGCGCGAGCATCAGGTCGGACCCAATCCGGTCGGCGCCGCCCACAGGTCATGGGCATCGGCGCGGGTGACTTTAACCTCGGCGAACTCGCCGGGTTTGAGTTTTTCGCCCTGGCGGATAATCACGCGGCCGTCGATTTCCGGCGCGTCGGCGGCGGAACGGGCGATGGCGCCATCCTTGCCAACCGCATCGACCAGCACGGTCATGGTTTGTCCGATTTTTCGTTTGAGCCGCGCGGCGCTGATTTTTTCCTGCACCGCCATGAAACGCGCCTGGCGTTCCTGCTTTTCGGCTTCCGGCACCGGATCGGGCAGGGCGTTGGCGACGGCACCTTCGACCGGCGAATAGGCGAAGCAGCCCACGCGATCAAGCTGCGCTTCTTCCAGAAACTCCAGCAGTTCCTCGAATTCGCGTTCGGTCTCGCCGGGGAAACCCACGACAAAAGTGCTGCGAATGGTGATGTCTGGGCAGATCGCACGCCAGTCACGGATGCGTTTCAACGTGCCTTCGGCATTGGCCGGACGTTTCATCAGTTTGAGGATGCGCGGGCTGGCGTGCTGGAACGGCACATCGAGATAGGGCAGCAGCTTGCCGTCGGCCATCAGCGGAATGACTTCATCGACATGCGGGTACGGATAGACATAGTGCAGGCGCACCCAGACGCCGAGGCTGGACAGCGCTTTCACCAGTTCGGTCATGCGCGTCTTGATCGGGCGGCCGTTCCAGAATCCGGTGCGGTATTTGACATCGACGCCATAGGCGCTGGTGTCCTGCGAAATCACCAGCAGTTCCCGGACGCCGGCGTTGACCAGGTTCTGCGCTTCCTGCATCACGTCGCCGACCGGCCGGCTGACCAGGTCGCCGCGCATCGCCGGGATGATGCAGAAGGTGCAGCGGTGATTGCAGCCTTCGGAAATTTTCAGGTACGCGTAGTGCCGCGGCGTCAGTCGGATGCCCTGCGGCGGCACGAGATCGGTGTAGGGGTCATGCGGTTTCGGCAGGTGCGTATGCACAGCTTCCATGACGGCTGCGGTGGCATGCGGGCCGGTGACTGCGAGCACCTTGGGGTGGGTTTTGCGCACGATGTCGCCCTTGGCGCCAAGGCAACCGGTGACAATGACGCGGCCGTTTTCCGCCAGCGCTTCGCCGATGGCGTCGAGAGACTCCTCGACAGCGGCATCGATGAAACCGCAGGTGTTGACCACCACGAGGTCGGCATCTTCATAGGTGCCGGAGACGAGATAACCTTCGGCGCGCAGCTGCGTCAGGATGTGCTCGGAATCGACAAGCGCTTTCGGGCAGCCGAGCGAAACGAAACCGACTTTGCGCGGGGGTGTGGGCACGGCGGGATTACGAAACGGGTGTGGCTTCAGGTGTTACGACTTCGGCTCTTCGCCGTCTTTCTTGCTGTCGCCCGCGCCCGGGAAGCCGGGGAAGGGGAAGTTGCCCCACAGATTGCGCGTCTGCGTCGTCAGCTGGTTCTGCATGTTGAGGAAAGTCTGTGCGCTTTGCTCAAGATAGCGGCCCATCAATCCCTGCATCGCAGGTGCCTGCATCTTGACGAACTCGTTCCAGGTTTCGGAGTTGAGCATCGGGTTCTGGCCATAGACTTGGCGTGACTGATCCTGCAGTTTGTTCTGGATCTGCATGAAGGTTTCAATGTTTTTTTCGATGTAACCGCCCATCATGCCCTGCATGGCGTTGCCGTAGAAGCGGATGATTTGCGACAGCGAGTCGCTGGTGAACATGGGGGCGCCGGCGGATTCTTCTTCGAGAATGATCTGCAGCAAAATGCTGCGCGTCAGATCGTCCTTGCTCTTGGCATCTTCAACCTTGAATTCGACATTTTCCAGCACCAGCTTTTTAACGTCAGCCAGCGTGATGTAGCTGCTGGTTTCGGTGTCATAGAGACGGCGGTTCGGATATTTCTTGATGGTGCGGGCCTGTGTGCTCATGGGTTGCCTCAAGAAGATGGTTACCCATTATGGCACAGGCCATGCTGCGATGCAACCAAGCCGCAATAAAAACATCAAATTAATCAATGACATACGGGGGTTATCCGTGCTGCACTTCTGCAGCATACCAACCTTGATGCTAATCAATCCCCCCGGATGTCCTGGTGAGATACTGAATCGCAGTTGCAGCCTATTTCATCCCATTATGACGGAGGCCATGATGTCCAAAGCACCTGAAAAACTGAACGAACTGAACCAGAAGGCGACCGAGGTCGCGCTCAAATTGACGCAGTTGTCGATGGAGCAGGGCGAGCGGCTGATGAAGCTGCAAGCGGATGTCTTGCGCGGCATGATTGATGACGGCATGAAAAGCGCAAAGGCGCTGATGGAGGCGCGCGACCCGCAGCAGTGGAGCGCACTGCAGCAAAAGAACATGCAGGGCATGTTCGCGCGGATGACTGAATATTCACGTAGCGTGCAGGATCTGGCCGGCAAAACGCAGAAGGAAATCAGCGAACTGGTTGAATCCCGCGCCAGCGCGATGAACGCACAGTTTCAGGCGATGGTGGATGACATGGCCAAATCGGCGCCCGCCGGTTCCGAGCCTGCCGTGGCCGCGATGAAGCAGTCGCTGGCAGCGGCCAATTCGCTGGCCGAGACGATGACCAGGACCGCGCAGCAGTTTGCCAAGTCGGCGGAGTCGGCCATCAAGGTGGCGGCTGATGCGGCCGCCAAAGGCGGCAAGGGCGGCTGAGGCATGCCGGAAAGACAGTCCTTCCTTTAGCGCCCCAATGCGCTAAAGGCTTTGCCCGCCGGTGTTATCCGACGGGCTTTTTTATGGGCAGGCGGCGGAAGTCGGCCGCGTTTACTGCATGTGCTGACCGCCGTTGATGGCGATGTTGGCGCCGGTGACAAAAGCGGCTTCCTCGGAGCACAGGTAAGCCACCAGCCCGGCGACTTCTTCCGGTTTGCCGAGCCGGCCCACCGGAATCTGCGGAATGATCTTGGAGTCGAGCACTTCCTTCGGAATCGCCATCACCATTTTTGTACCGATGTAGCCGGGGGAAATGGTGTTCACCGTCACGCCTTTTTTTGCGTACTCGAGCGCAGCCGCTTTGGTGAAACCGTGCATGCCGGCCTTGGCTGCGGAGTAGTTGGTCTGGCCGAAAGCGCCTTTCTGGCCGTTGACCGATGATACGTTGATGATGCGTCCCCAGTTGCGTTCAGCCATGGCGTCGATGACCGGCTTGGTCATGTTGAACACGCTGTCGAGGTTGGTGGTGATGACTGCGCGCCACGAATCCTGATCCATTTTGCGAAAGGTGGTGTCGCGGGTGATGCCGGCGTTGTTGACCAGCACGTCGACGGGACCGACGTCCTTGGTGATCTGCGCAATCGCCTGCTGGCAGGATTCGAAATTGGTGACATCCACTGGTACGGCGCGGAATTCGTAACCCTGTTTTTTCATTTCCGCCAGCCACTCATTGTGCTTGGTGTTGCCCGGGGAATAGGTGGCGACCACCTTGTAATCCATTTTTCCGAGCTTCATGCAGATGGCTTCACCAAGCCCGCCCATACCGCCGGTAACGACTGCGACGCGTGACATTTTTAGAATCTCCTCCGGTTGACGATTTCTAATAATTTAACAGCAATTGCGTGCGTCGTGGCCCTGCGGAAAGCGGGTCAGGCGCTTTTGTCCCTGACGTAACGGCCGGGCGCCGGCTCACCGGCAGGAAACGCGGTGCTGCCCAATGTGCTCCGGGCGGGAATCTGCGGGCCGGATTGCGGGGCCAGCCAGTCGGTCCAGTGTGGCCACCAGCTGCCGGCCTGTGATGCGGCGCCGCTGATCCAGGTTTCGGCTTCGGCGTCGCTATCGGCGTTGAGCCAGTAGTTGCGCTTTTTGCGTTCCGGCGGGTTGATCACCCCGGCAATGTGGCCGCTGGCTGCCAATACGAATTGCGTCGTGCCGCCGAGCAGGCGGTTGGTGGCGTAGGCGGTGCGCCAGGGCACGATGTGATCCTCACGCGCTGCGAGCACGTAAGCGGGCATGTCGATGCGGCCGAGATCCACCGGCATGCCGCACATGGTCAGTTTTCCCGGGGTGCGCAGATTGTTTTCGAGATAGGTATTGCGCACGTAGTACGCATACATCGCGCCGGGCAGGTTGGTGCTGTCGCTGTTCCAGTAGAGCAGGTCGAACGGCGGCGGCGTGTTGCCCTTCAGGTAGTTGTTGACCACATACGGCCAGATCAGGTCATTGGCGCGCAGGCTGGCGAAGGTCCGCGCCAGTTCGCGGCCGCGCAACACGCCGCCCTTGGCGAATTCGGCTTCCCGGGTGGCGACGTAGGCGTCGTCGACGAATATCGACAGTTCGCCGGTGTCGCTGAAATCGAGCATGGTGGTGAGGAAGGTGACGCTGGCGACCGGGTTTTCGCCCCGCGCGCGCAGTACGGCCAGCGCGCAGGCGAGCAGCGTGCCGCCGACGCAGAAGCCGAGTGCGTTGACCTGCGGCACGGCGCAGATTTTCTGTGCGATTTCCAGTGCGCGCAGTACGCCGTGTTCGAGATAGTCGTCCCAGGTCGCCTGGCCCATCTCTGGCGGCATGTTGCGCCACGACACCATGAATACCGTATGGCCTGAGGCCAGAGCATGGCGGACGAAGGAATTGTCGGGCTGCAGGTCGAGAATGTAGTACTTGTTGATGCACGGCGGCACGATCACCAGCGGCCGTTGGTGCACGGTCTCGGTCAGCGGCTGGTACTGCAGCAGTTGCATGAACGCGTTTTCGTAAACCACCGCACCCGGCGTGATGGCGAGGTTGCGGCCGACCTCGAAGGCGGCGTGGTCGGTCATCGATACCAGGCCTTTTTCGATGTCGGCGGCGAGGTTTTTCAGGCCACGGTTGATGCTTTCACCCTCGGTGGCTGCGGCGAGCTTGATGGCTTCAGGGTTGGTCCACGGAAAGTTTGCCGGTGACATCGCGTCGATCATCTGCCGGGTATAGAACTGCAGCTTCTGTTTGGCCTGACCTTCGAGTTTTGTGGCGGCAGTCAGTTCATCAAGCCACCGCGCGGACAGCAAATAGGAATGCGCCAGATAGGCGAAATAGGGTTCCTGCCATTCTGTTGCACCGAAGCGGCGATCCTGCAGTGGCGCCGGTTTGGGTGCATCAGGGGCTGTTCCCGAGTAAGCCTGCCAAAGCTCCAGCTGCTTGCGGTAATAGTCGTTGCTGAGTTCCAGCCAGCGCCCGCCGTCTGCTGCGAAGCCGGCGGCAAAAGTCTTCATCATTTCCGAGGCATCGGGCAGGGTGCCAGCCGAACCGAGTTTTGCGGCAGCATCGCCGAGCAGCATGCGGTTCAGTTCGCCGTAGGCATCCGCAAGGGATTTTTGCGTGGCGTCAGTCATGTCAGCGGGAAATCCTGTCACAGGAAGATGACAGGCGGGTTGCAGAGTTGTTGCGGCAACGATAACACATGACCTGTGCGATGCCGGAAAGCCGGTGTTTACCGCGGCCGCTCAGTGGCCGTGGGCCCAGGAGCCGATGGCCCAGATGGTTGCAATGCCCAGGCCGATCAGCACGACCTGCTGCGCGGTGGCGGCCAGTTCGGGGCGGCGATGCAGGCCGGGAATCAGATCGGCAACGGCCACATAAAGCATGCTGGCCGCGGCCAGCGCCAGCAGTGGTGTGACCAGCGATTCCGCGATCTGCAGCGTGAAATAGGCGAGCACGCCGCCGATGACCATCGCCGCGCTGGCGAGCATGTTCAGCAGCATCGCTGAACGTTTGCTGTAGCCGGAGTGCAGCAGGATCAGGAAGTCGCCGACTTCCTGCGGCACTTCGTGGGCGATGATCGCGATCGAGGTGACGATGCCCAGCTGGGTGTCGGCCATGAACGCGGCTGCGATCAGCACGCCATCGACAAAATTGTGGAAGGTGTCGCCGATGAGGATCATCAGCCCGCTGCGGCCGTGGTCGTTATGGCTGTGAGTCGGCTGCGGCGGGACCTGCGGATCGTGGGCTTCGCATTCCTCGACATGGCAATGACGCCACAGCACCAGTTTTTCGAGGATAAAGAAGCCGAGGATGCCGAACAGCACGGTGGCTGCGGTGGCCTCGATGCTTTCACTCTGATAGAAGGCGTGCGGCAGCACTTCGATGAAGGCGGCGCCTAGCAGCGCACCCACGGCGTAACTCACCAGCATCGGCACCTGCGCCGGTTTGGCCTTGATCGCAAACAGCGCCGCGACGAGCGCTGACAGTACGCCGCCGGCTAAGGTGGCGACGATGATCCACGAAAGGGTGTTCACGTTGTGTGGTGTTCGAAGAGGCGCAAATCGCGCAGGTCGGGCAGAGGAGACCGATTATACGGTATCGGGCTGCGCGCCCTGCGGGTCGCGCCAGATCAGCGCGGCCATGCGGCCGGTGACGCGGTCGCGACGATAGGAGTAAAAGCGTTGTGCATCGTTATAGGTGCACAGGTTGCCGCCGTAAATCCGCGCAACTCCGGCGCGGCGCAGTGCATCGCGAGCGAGTGCGGGCAGATCGCAAAGCCATTTTCCGGGTTTGAGCGGCCGGAATGCTACGCGGCGTTCCGGCGCGGCCGCGCAAAAAGCCTCCAGCACGTCATCGCCGACTTCGAAGGCGTCGGGCCCGATGCCGGGACCGATCCACGCCATGAGGTCGGCGGGCGGCGCTGCCATGCGCGCCACGGTATTGGCGATCACGCCGCCGGCGAGTCCGCGCCAGCCGGCGTGCGCAGCGCCGACGCAGGTGCCTGCGGTATCCGTAATCAGGATCGGCAGGCAGTCGGCGATCATGATCGCGCAGACCGTACCGGGCAGGCGGGCGACACTGGCATCGGCCTGCGGCACATCGGACAGTGCATCGGCGTCGACAACAACGCTGCCGTGTATTTGCGCCAGCCAGCGCGGCGCCTGCGGCAGCGCTTGCAGCAGCCTCGCCCGGTTTGCGGCGACCGCAGCCGGATTGTCGTCGGTGCGCAGGCCGAGATTCATGCTGGCGTACGCCCCGGTGCTGTCGCCGCCCGCCCGGGTGGTGACCAGCGCGTGCACATGGCCGGGCGCCGGCCAGTCGGGAACAATGCAATGCGCATTGATGTCCATGTTCAGGCTTTGCGCAGTTCGGCGATCAATTGCCGCATGTCGTCGGGTATGGGAGCTTGCCATTGCACGGTTTCGCCGGAATCCGGGTGCTGCAACGCCAGTTTTTCGGCATGCAGCGCCTGGCGTCCGATATGCGGTGCTTTTGGCGCATTGCGCAGACCGTAGACCGGATCGCTCCAGATCGGATAGCCGAGTTTCTGCAGGTGGACGCGGATCTGGTGGGTGCGGCCGGTTTCGAGTTTGCAGGAGAGCACAGTGGCGCGCGTAAGATGTTCAATGACGGCGTAATGGGTGACGGCGGGTTTGCCGGTGCGAACCACGGCCATGCGTGTGCGGCTGCGCGGATCGCGGCCGATCGCGCCATCGATGCGGCCCGCGCGTTTGACGATGCCATGCACGACGGCGCGGTATTCGCGGGACACCGTGCGCGCCTGCAACTGCCGCACCAGATCGGTCTGTGCCGTCAGGGTTTTGGCGATGACCAACAGGCCGCTGGTGTCCTTGTCGAGGCGATGCACGATGCCGGCGCGGGGCACCGTCGCGAGTTGCGGGGCATGGGCGAGCAGGGCGTTGAGCAGGGTGCCCTGCCAGTTGCCGCTGCCGGGATGAACGACCAGTCCGGCCGGTTTGTTGATGACGATCAGCGTGTCGTCCTCATGGACGATGGTCAGCGGAATGTTTTCGGGACGGAACGAGGTTTCTTCCGGCGACAGCACGGAAGTAACGATGATCTGTTCGCCACCGTGCATTTTGTCGCGCGGCGCGCGGCTGAGGCCATCTACGGTGACTCGGCCTTCCTTGATCCAGGTGGTGAGCCGGGCACGGGAATACTGGGGCAACAGCTGCGCCAGCGCCTGGTCCAGTCGCAGGCCGGCGCATTCCGGCGGGACTGCAAGAGTATGCGGGTCCGGAGCCGTTAATTGGGTATAATTTTCGGATGACAAATCAAGTCTCTTCCATGCGTCGCATTTTAACGGTATTCATCGCGCTTGCCGTCGGCCTGTTGGCCGGTTGCGGCATTTTCAGCGGCAAGGAGGTTGACGAGACCCGCGGCTGGACGGCGCAGAAGCTGTATGCCGAAGCCCGTCAGGAACTGTCCGACCGCAACTGGGAAAATGCGATCAAACACTACGAGCGCATTGAATCGCGTTATCCCTTCGGCCGTTTTGCCCAGCAGGCGCAGATCGAAGTGGCCTATGCGCACTGGAAAAACGAAGACATTGCTTCGGCGCTGGCCTCGATCGACCGTTTCGTCAAACTGCATCCGAACCATCCCAGCGCCGATTACATGTATTACCTGCGCGGGTTGATCAATTTCAACGACGATCTCGGTCTCATGGGATTCTTCAGTGGGCAGGATCTGTCGGAGCGTGATCCGAAGGCTGCGGCTGAAGCGTTCTCGGCCTTCAAGGAACTGGTGACGCGTTTTCCGCAGAGCAAATACGCGCCGGATGCGATACAGCGCATGAATTATCTGGTCAACGCGCTGGCTTCACACGAGGTACATGTCGCGCGTTATTACATGAAGCGCAAGGCTTATGTGGCTGCAGCGAACCGCACGCAATACGCATTGAAAACCTATCCCGGCGCCCCGGCCAACGAAGAAGGCCTGGTGATCATGGTCAAGGCCTACGATGCGATGGGTATGGTTGCGCTGCGCGATGACGCGGAACGGGTGATGAAAAAGAATTTTCCCGACAGCGTTTACCTGAAGGGCGGTCCACGCAAGGACGTGCCCTGGTGGCAGATCTGGAACTATTGAGTTGACCGCGGTCAACGCGCAAAACGCCTGACCGCCGCCATCAGTTCCGTAATGGCCTGTTCGCCTTTGTCCGCGTTCACGGCATTTGCAACGCAGCCCCGCGTGTGGTCCTCCAGCAACTGCAGTCCGACGGCGTCGAGCGCCGACTGGATCGCCGCGACCTGGGTCAATACGTCCACGCAATAACGGTCATCCTGGATCATCTGCGCGATCCCGCGCACCTGACCTTCGACCCGGTTCAGGCGTTTCAGCAGCGCCTGCTTGTGCGGCTGCACGACATGGCGTTGATCCTCGTGCGGCAATGCGCAATGGGCTTTAGGCGATGTCATAGCCAGCATCGCTGATGGCGGTTTTGATGCCTTGCAGGTCGGCTTTGGCCGGATCGTAGGTGACTGTGGCCTGTGCCGGCTGCAGGGTGACGTCGGCTTTGGCGACGCCGGCAAAACCGTCCAGCACGCGCTTGACGCTGGACACGCAGCCCATGCAGGTCATGCCTTTGATGGGGACTATGGTGGTTTCCATTGTTGACTCCTTTTTTTTTGTGATTAAGTGATTAAGTAATTAGGTGATTGGCGAGTTCTTAATTACTCAATCACTTAATCACCGCCTTCAAGGGTTTCCAGCGCTTGAGCAATAAGGAATTGCTCACCACCGACACCGAACTCAGGGCCATTGCCGCGCCGGCGATCACCGGGTTAAGCAAGCCGGCGGCGGCCAGCGGGATGCCCAGCACGTTGTAAAAAAATGCGAAAAACAGGTTCTGCTTGATCTTGCGGAAGGTTGCCCGCGACAGCCGCACGGCATCCACCGCGCTCATCAGGTCGCTGCGCATCAGCGTTACATCGGCGGCATGTATGGCCACATCCGACCCGGCGCCGATAGCGAAACTGACCTGTGCCGCGGCCAGTGCCGGTGCGTCGTTGACGCCGTCGCCGATCATGCCGACGTGACGGCCTTGCTGCTGCAGGGCTTTGACTTGTCGCGCCTTGTCCTGCGGCAGCATTTCGGCTTCAAAGCGCGTGATGCCGGCTTCCCGGGCAATGTGCTCCGCGGTGCGCCGGTTGTCGCCGGTGAGCATGATGACTTCGATGCCCAGAGCCTGCAGCGCCGCTACGGCTGCTGCTGAAGTCGGACGCAAGGGATCGGTGATGGCGATCAGGCCCAGCGCCTGACCGTTGTGAGCGACGGCAATAACCGTCTTGCCTTCGTTTTGCAACCGGGCGACCGCGGTTTCGTGCAACGGTATGCCCTCTTCGGCAACAAAACGCGGCGATCCGAGCAGGGCGATAGTTCCATCGAGCAGCGCTTGCACGCCCCTGCCGGTGACCGCGGTGAAGTCTTTAACCGGCGCAGGGGTAATGCCGCGATTTTGGGCGTGGTCGATGACGGCGCGCGCCAGCGGGTGTTCGGAACCGGCTTCCAGCGCAACCGCCACCTGGAGCAGGGTGGTTTCGGAAGTGTCGCCGATGACAACCAGATCGGTAACGGCCGGTTTTCCGCGCGTCAGCGTGCCGGTTTTGTCGAGCACGAGGGTGTCGATATGACCGGCGTGCTCCAGCGCTTCTGCGTTTTTGATCAGCACACCGGCGCGTGCTCCCGCGCCGCTGCCCACCATGATCGCGGTCGGTGTCGCGAGACCCAGCGCGCAGGGGCAGGCAATCACCAGCACGGCAACCGCCGGGATCAGCGCGTCGGCGAATGAGCCGCTGTACCACCACCAGCCGGCGCAGGTGACGGCGGCGATGGCGATGACCACCGGCACGAACACGCCGGCAATGACATCGGCCAGTCGCTGTATCGGCGCCTTTGAGCCCTGGGCTTCTTCAACCAGTTTGATGATTCCGGCGAGCGCGGTGTCGGAGCCGACGCCGGTGGCCGTGCAGCGGAGCAGCCCCTGTGCATTGATCGTTGCGGCGTAGACCGTGCTGCCGGAGTCCTTGGTGACCGGCAGGCTTTCACCGGTCAGCAGCGATTCGTCAATGCTGGATCGGCCTTCGATGACTTTGCCGTCCACCGGTACGGCGTCGCCGGGGCGCACGATGAAGGTGTCGCCGCGGCGCAATTGGGCAACTGGAATTTCAGTGATCACGCCGTCGCGTTCAATGCGCGCGATTTGCGGCTGCAGTTTGATCAACTCTTCGATGGCGGCTGAAGCCCGTGCCCGCGCCCGCGACTCCAGCAGTTTGCCGAGAAACACCAGCGTGATGATGCTGACGGCGGCTTCGAAATAGAGGTGGCCGTCGATTCCGGCAAGCACGACCGCAGCGCTGTAGAAATACGCCATGCTGGTGCCCAGCGCGATCAATACATCCATGTTGGCGCCGCCGCCGCGCAGTGCGTGCCAGGCGCCGACATAGAAGCGCCCGCCGATCCAGAACTGCACGGGTGTGGCGATAAGCAGTTGTGCGAGCGGCGGAAACCATGCCGCGTGGCGGGCGCCGCGCAGCAAGTCCTCTTGGGGGACGCCGGTCAGCATGTACAGCATCAGTGCGAGAAAGGGCAGCGTCAGTGTCGCGGAGATCGTGAACAAGCGCAGATCTTGACGATAAACCGCGACGCGTTCCGTTTTGCGTTCGGCGTCGCTGGTGGTTGTAGGCTCCCGTGCGTCGTAGCCGGCTTTGCGGATCGCGGCAATCAGGTCGGTCGTAGCGAGTGTTTCCGCCGGATACTCGATGTGCGCTTTTTCGGTGGCGAAATTGACTGCGGCTTTGACCTCGGGCAGACGATTCAGGACTTTTTCGATGCGTGTCGCGCAGGCCGCGCAGGTCATGCCGGTGACCGCGAGATCAATGACGCCGGTTGCCGGTTTGCTGGTGCGGGTGTTCGTGTCCATACCGCACATCGTATACCCTGGTGGGGTATAATCGCAAGACAGAAAAACAAGCCGTCCAGCGACCTGATCAGCAAGGGGATATTACGTAACTATTTGTTTAAAAATGGTTATTCTGCCAGCTCGATGCGATTGCGGAAGTGGGCGAGAGCTTCGGGATTTGCCAGTGCTTCGACGTTTTTGACCGACTGGCCATGAACGACATTGCGCACGGCGAGTTCGACGATCTTGCCGCTCTTGGTGTGCGGAATGTCGGCAACCTGCACGACTGCGGCCGGAACGTGGCGTGGCGTGGTGTTGTCACGGATCTGCTTTTTGATGCGTTCGGCCAACCCGGCATCCAGCGTCAGGCCGTCACGCAAGCGCACAAACAGAATGACGCGGACATCGTTGGGTTGCCGCGGCGGCCAGTCCTGGCCGATGGCGAGGCTTTCAACCACTTCATCCAGGCGCTCGACCTGACGGTAGATTTCGGCAGTGCCGATGCGCACGCCGCCGGGATTGAGTACGGCATCCGAGCGGCCGAAGATCATCAGACCATCATGCGCTGTCAGTTCGACATAGTCGCCGTGGTGCCAGATGCCGGGATAACGCTCGAAATAGGCGGCGCGGTATTTGGCACCGTCGGCGTCGTTCCAGAACTCCACGGGCATCGACGGAAACGGCGCGGTGCAGACCAGCTCGCCTTTTTCGCCGCGCACCGGCTTCCCTTGGTCGTTCCACACTTCGACCTTCATGCCCAGACCGCGGCATTGCAGTTCGCCGCGCCATACCGGCAGCGTCGGGCAGCCCAGCGCGAAGCAGGAGATGATGTCGGTGCCGCCGGAAATCGACGCCAGTTGCAGGTCGGATTTGATGCTGCGATAAACGTATTCGAAACTCTCGGGCGCCAGCGGCGAGCCGGTAGAGAGCAGGGCATGCAGCGACGACAGGTCGTGGGTTTTGCCGGGTTCCAGACGCAGTTTCGCCAGGGCATCGATATATTTTGCTGAAGTTCCGAACACCGTCATTTTTTCTTCAGCGGCGTAATCCCAGAGTACGCTGCCTTTGGCGACAAACGGCGAGCCGTCGTAGAGCAGCAGCGTGGCACCTGCGGCGAGTCCAGAAACCAGCCAGTTCCACATCATCCAGCCGCAGGTGGTGAAATAGAACACCCGGTCGCCAGGCTTGATGTCGGTGTGCAGCACATGTTCCTTCAGGTGCTGCAGCAGCGTGCCGCCGGCGCCGTGGACAATGCATTTCGGCACGCCGGTGGTGCCCGATGAATACATGATGAACAGCGGGTGGTCGAACGGCAGTTGCGCGAATTCGAGCGGGCGTGGTTTGAACGGCGCCATGAAATCATCAACCGTGATGGCCTGCGGCAGTCCGCTGAGATCCGGTGCGACGCAGGTGTACGGAACAACCACCAGTTTTTCGACGCTCGGCAACTGCGCCATGATTTCACGCAGGCGTGGCAGGTTGTCGATGGTGTGACGGTTGTAGAAATAACCATCGGCGGCGAACAGGATGCGCGGCCTGATCTGACCGAAGCGGTCGACCACGCCCTGCACGCCGAAATCGGGGGAGCAGGATGACCACACCGCGCCGAGGCTGGATGCCGCGAGCATGGCAATGACTGTGCCGGGCAGGTTGGGCATGTAGCCGGCGACGCGGTCTCCCGGCTGGATGCCGGCGGCGCGCAGCGCCTGTGCGAGACGTGAGACTTCCTGGCGCAGTTCGCGGAAGCTGATGCGGCTTTTGACCTGGCTTTCGCCACGGAACACGATGGCTGTATCTTCTCCATCACGTCGCAGCAGATTCTCTGCATAGTTCAGGCGGGCATCGGGAAACCAGCGCGCGCCCGGCATTTGTTGCGGGTTTTCCAGAACCCGGTCACCGCGATGACTGGCGATGACGCCGCAGAAATCCCAGACCGCCTGCCAGAACGCGGCAGAGTGGTTGATCGACCAGTCATACAGTGCGGCGTAGTTGTCGCAGACCGGTCCGCCGTTCTGTGCGACATGGCGCATGAACGCGGTCAGGTTGGCCGAGGCGACCTGCTGCGGGGTCGGCTGCCAGAGCGGGTGATCCAAAAACAAGCCTCCCTATGCTTTCTGTCTTTGATGCCCTAGCGTCGCTGGCTACTCCGGCCGCATATGCGGGAACAGAATGACATCGCGGATCGAGGGACTGTCGGTCAGCAGCATCACCAGGCGGTCGATGCCGATGCCGGCGCCGCCGGTAGGCGGCAGACCGTATTCGAGTGCGCGGATATAGTCGGCGTCATAGTGCATCGCCTCATGGTCACCGGCGTCCTTCTGTTTGACCTGCTCGAGAAAGCGCGCGGCCTGGTCCTCGGGGTCGTTCAGTTCCGAGAAGCCGTTGGCAATTTCGCGGCCGGCGATGAACAGTTCGAAGCGTTCGGTGATGTCCGGGTTTGCGTCGCTGCGGCGCGCCAGTGGCGACACTTCTGCGGGGTAGTCGATGATGTAGGTCGGATCGAACAGTTGGGATTCCGCGGTGGCTTCAAATAATGTCAGTTGCAGGCCGCCGAGGCCGTCGTGGTCGCGGAACGCCACCTTCATCGCATTGAGCCGGTTGATGATGCGATTGCGGTCCTTGAGTTCTTCGTCGGTGATGTCCGGGCGGTATTTGCGGATGGCGCCGGTGATTGTCAACCGTTCAAAAGGCTTGGCGAAATCGATGGTCTTGCCCTGATAGGTGACCAGTGCGTTGCCGGTGACCTGTTCTGCAGCACGTCGCAGCATGCCCTCGATGAAAGTCATCAACTGCTCATAGCGCCAGTATGCGGCGTAAAACTCGAGCATGGTGAATTCCGGGTTGTGCCGGGTCGACATGCCTTCATTGCGGAAATTGCGGTTGACTTCGAACACCTTCTCCAGCCCGCCGACCACCAGCCGTTTCAGATACAGCTCCGGTGCGATGCGCAGAAAAAGTTGCATGTCCAGTGCATTGTGGTGGGTGGTGAAGGGGCGTGCTGCAGCGCCGCCGGGGATGGGGTGCATCATCGGCGTTTCGACTTCAAGGAAGCCGTCGTCGATCAGCGTGCTGCGCACCGACTGGATGATCTGCGAGCGGCGCGCGAACACCGCGCGGGTGTCTTCATTGACTATCAGGTCGACATAGCGCTGGCGGTATTTCATTTCCTGGTCGGTGAGGCCGTGAAATTTTTCGGGCAGCGGGCGCAGTGATTTGGTGAGCA
>CAIZLW010000215.1 GCA_903933915.1 uncultured beta proteobacterium
ACTGGCAGAAGGCCTCAGCGAACGGCTAGGGCAAAACGTCGTCGCCGACAACCGCGGCGGCGCCAGTGGCATCATCGCCACCGAATTGACGGTACGCGCTGCACCGGATGGCTACACCATTCTGCTGGTGCCCAGTTCGTTCGGCGTGAATCCCGCCGTGAACCGCAAGCTGCCCTACGACCAGTTGCTCGACCTCGCGCCGATCACCCTGGTGGCGAGCGCCCCCAACGTACTCGTGGTCGGCCCCGCGCTGCCAATCAAATCGGTCGCCGACCTGATCAAGGCTGCGAAAGCCAATCCCGGCAAACTCACTTACGGCTCATCGGGCAACCTCGGCTCACCGCACCTTGCCGGTGAGCTGTTCGAACTGATGACCGGCACCGACATGGTCCATGTGCCATACAAAGGCGCTGCCGCCGGACTGGTGGATCTGATCGGCGGTCGCATTTCCCTGACCTTTGCCAGCCTGCCCAGCGCCATTGCCCACATCCGCAGCGGTCGCCTGCACGCCATCGCCGTCACCAGCGAAAAACGCTTCCCGCTGACCCCCGACCTGCCCACCGTCTCTGAGTCGGGGCTGCCGGGTTTTGAAACGACTGCATGGCAAGGTCTGATCGCGCCGGCGAAAACACCTGCCGCAGTCATCAAGCGGCTTAACGCAGAATCCGTTTACGTGCTCAACCAGCCGGCGATGCGCGAACGCCTCACGCAAAATGGAGCGGTCGCCGTCGCCAGCACGCCGGAAGAACTGTGGGCTTTCGCCCGCGCGCAGATTGAAAAATGGGGCAAGGTCATCAAAGCCGCCGGCATCACCGCCAACTGATCACAACAACTTCGCACTCAAGGAATAATCGTGGCTACTAACAACAACGGTCCGCTCTCCCGCTTCACCGTCCTCGACCTCACCCGCGCGCGCTCCGGCCCGACCGCAGTGCGCCAGCTCTCGGACTGGGGCGCCAATGTCATCAAGGTGGAAGAACTCGGCGAACAGGACGGCGACGGCAGCCCTTTCGACAAACGCCACGGCCCCGACTTCCAGAACCTGCACCGCAACAAGCGCAGCCTCACGCTAAATCTGAAATCGCCTGAAGGCGTCGCGGTATTCAAGCGCATGGCGGAAAAAGCCGACGTCATCGTCGAGAACTACCGCCCGAAAGTAAAAGACCGCCTCGGCATTGATTACGAAAGCATTCGCAAGATCAACCCGCGCATCGTCTACGCCAGCATCAGCGGCTTCGGTCAGGACGGCCCCTACGCTGACCGGCCCGGCCTCGATCAGGTTGCGCAGGGCATGAGCGGCCTGATGTCGATCACCGGCCTGCCCGGCCAGGGCCCGGTGCGCGCCGGCATCGCCATCGGCGACTCCAGCGCCGGCATGTTTCTCGCCTTCGGCATCGTCACCGCCCTGCTCGACCGCGAACACACCGGCGAAGGCCAATGGGTGCATACGTCGCTCTTGCAGGCACTGATCGCAATGACCGACTTCCAGGCCGCACGCTGGACCGTCGCCGGTGAAGTCGCCGGACAAGCCGGCAACAATCATCCGACCGCGATTCCCACCGGCAGCTACAAGACCAAGGACGGCTATATCAACATCGCCGGCTCCGGCCAGCTGTTTGAACGCCTGTGCAAGGCCGTCGGACTGCCCGATGTGCCAAAGAATCCCGATTACTCCAACTCCAAGATCCGCTCCAAAAACCGCGATGCGCTCAACAAGATCATTGCCGAGCAGATCGAAACTCGGACCTCAGCGGACTGGATCGAATCTCTGAACAAGGCCGGCGTGCCCTGCGGCCCGATCTACAAGATGAACGAAGTGTTTGCCGACCCGCAGGTAGAGCATCTGGGACTGGCCGCGCCGGTGAAGCACTACCAACTGGGCGACATCAAGGTGGTGCGCAACGGCATCAACTTCTCGAAGACGCCGTTTGCGGTGCGCAAGGCGGCTCCAGA
>CAIZLW010000216.1 GCA_903933915.1 uncultured beta proteobacterium
AGCGATCGCAGTAGGTCTGTCCGCCCTGGGTGGGTTCATACACGGACGTTGGGATGGCGCTGTCGAGTCAGTCCGCTACGGTATTGCAATCGACAAGAACAAGAACTGGATGTTGACTGAAAACGAGGTTGCAGATGAGTCATCCCGCCTCCCTCAACATATCAACCACTCCTTCTATGCTCGTGCCGCCTGGGGCACCGTGGGCTTGCGCGGCCTCCTTGAGCAACCACTGGGCCGCGGTTATGGTTCAAATGCCTTTGGTCGGTATCTGGATGAGAAGTACGGTATTCGGGGAGCAATCAGCAGTCATAGTGGCTGGCTGGATTTTGCCCTGGCAACCGGGATCCCGGGACTGGTGTTGCTGCTGGCTCTGAGCGCTGCATTATGCGTCCGGGGTTGGAAGGCTTTTGTCGGCCACACTGGAGTCGGTGGACTAGCGCTCGCGTTTCTTACCATCGCCTATATCTCTCGTTGTATGTTCGATGGCATCCTGTCGACCTCGAAATTGATGGCCTTCGCTCTTGTCTCCGCAGTCTTGTGGGGGCTTTCCAGGGACGCCGATCCTCCCCGTGAATCTCGTCCAGCTTGACCTCCAGACGCAGCCAGGGGGTGCGGAAACCTACGCCGCATTCTGCTGTCGCGCGTTTGCCGAACTGGGGATAAGAACCCGCCTCCTGGTTCATCCACACGCGCGCTTCTGGTCGAACATGAATCTTGGCGCCGGCACCGAATGCGTGCCGGTGACTGATCCCGCGGGGGAATTGCTGCAACCGCGAGCGACACCGTCATGGCTTCTGATCCATAGCCCGATCCCCCTGCACTTGCGCCAGACACGCCCGGGGCACCTGACTTCCGCATTCGCCCACATGCCGGTTCTGGGACGCGATCCTGAAAATGCGTTCGGCGGCTATGGCCTGATCTTTCCGGTCTCGGAATGGGTGCGGCAAGGCCTTCTGCAGCACGGATTGCCTGCGTGGCGTGAGCCGCTCTATGGCGTGGCCGATCTGCCTGAAACCAGTGCCGATGGCCGAATCATGCAGCGCAGCCGTTATGCATGGGACCGGCGCAAGGGACGCGACCGCTTGCTCGAAATTCTCGAGCCACTGCATGAGAGGCTGCGCCCCCACCCCATGTTCGAGCGGCGTCCGGGGCTGACACTGGGGATTGTCTCGCGCCTGACACCGATCAAGCAGTTTCCGCTGATGTTCAGCATCCTTGCTCCGATACTGGCGCGCCATCCACGGGTCAATCTGGAGATTTTCGGCAGCGGCGGCTACGCATCGGTCCGCGACCTCGACACGGCTCTGGCGCCGTGCGCCGGCCAGGTTCGCTTCTGGGGTTTGCAGAGCGACGTTGGAAGCATTTATCGGCAGCTCGATTTTCTGCTCACGGGCTTGCCGGAAAAGGAGGCGCTCGGCCTCAACATCATCGAAGCCCAGGCCTGCGGCACTCCGGTGCTGGCGGTAGATGCGCCGCCCTTCACGGAAACCATCCTTCCGGGGCGAACCGGGCATTTCTTCAGGGATCCGCGAAACGATGGCGGTGCCGATTTCGAGCGGTTGCTGCAGGAATTGATTTCCCGCCCTGAAAAAATGAACCCGCAACTGGAGACGACACACCTCGGCCGATTTTCCTTCGCCGCCTTCGTCGAACGATTGAAGCCGGTTGTCGCAGAGATAGAATCCCGTCTGGGTTGAACGCTGGGTTACGACCGCCTACGCTGGACGCAGAAAAAAACAGGCGGTATCGCCGTCGCGGCAGGTGTTGAGTTCGGCGGCGCGTTGGGCAAAGCGATCCCATTCCTGTTGCGTAAAGGCTTTCGGACCGTTGCCCGGCGTATAGGGCTTCTGATCCTTGAACGCGATGCCGCGCAGATACAACTCGCTGCCATAGAACTGCAGTCGCGACGAATCGTAGGTCACATCAAGGACATCAAGAGCTGTCTGCTGTGCAAGGAGGTGCATGCTGCGCACCGTATGCAGGAAAAGATGGCGCGGCGCATCCCAGGCCACCCAGTGGATGCTGTACTTTCTGCGAGCATAGGAATCGGCCACGGGCAAACGCAGCAGCAACGTTCCGTGATCCTTGAGCGCACTGCGCAGTTGCTGCAAGGCCTGCCGTGGATCCGGCATGTGCTCGAAGGAATGGTTCAGCATGATGAAGTCAAATCGCCGATCAAGCTCGCCGAGCTG
>CAIZLW010000217.1 GCA_903933915.1 uncultured beta proteobacterium
ACACCCGTTCTGTTGTACCGATGATCTGTATTGGCTTGAGGTGCCACATCACTCCCATAGCCCAACCGGCGAGCAGCACCAGCACCATCTGGCTGACCGGCATCACTAAAACACCGTCAACCATCGCCTGCGCAGAAGCCCCGGTCAGCGCAGCCAGCAAAGCAACGTTAAAAAGCCGCGCGACGTCATCACCCTGCGCTGCGGTGCGCCGCACGTAAGCAGCCAGTGCCATGCCGCCGGCAGCCCACAGACCGAGTAAGAGGATGGCTGCGGGAACGCCCCATTCCGCCAGCCACTGCAGCACTGCGTTATGTGGATGCGCCGCAACCACTTTGGCCCAATACGCAAAGTGCATCGGACCGACGCCCAACCACGGATGATCCAAGGCGAATTGCCACGCCAATGACCAAATCACCTCGCGTAGTGATAGCGAAACAATATCGCCCGTTCGATGCAAAAATGACGCCGGCAGATCAAACAGTTGCGGCACTCCCAACACGAACAGCAAGTAACACATCAGGCCGCTCAGAAATCCACCAAGCTGCCAGAATGCCCATTTGCGTCCGCAGCTACCGCCAAACCATAACGCAGCGATAATGCCGGCCGTAAGCGCAGCCCAGGTTCCGCGCGTACCTGAACCAATCGCAAGCATCCACCAGATTGTGGGGACGCTCCACAACAGCACAAGCCGCCCCCGGGTCGTGCCCCAGTACAATGCCGGCAAAAGCAGGAATGGCAGCAGCATAGTCTGCACATGCCCGAAAAAGCGAATGTTTGAAAAACCGGTATAGAGTTCACGCATGTCGAAGCCCAGCCCATAAACCGGGCCGACCAGCAACATCAGCAGGTATACACCGCTAGTCGTCACCGCATAAGCAAGTGCGGTGACGAAAAACAGCTGTACCAGCAACCTGTCCATCGGCTCGCCAAACTCACGACGGGCAGCGGCTACTGCAAGAGCGGTGGTCAGCAACAGTACTGACACACCCCATTCCAGCAACGCCCAGCGCGGCAACGGTGCCTGTAACGCGGAGATGATACCCAAGGCGAAAACTGCTCCGAATGCCCATCGACCACATCGCGGCAAACCTGCCCAAGCGCCGGAGAAAGCGACTTTGGCCTTGGATGCCGTCAATACCAGCAGCACCAGGCTGATGACTGCCAACTGGGCAATTCGTTGGCCATCATGCCAGGCCAGCTTTTCCGCAAAATCGACATTGGGCGCCAGGAAGACATAGGCGGCTACCGCCATCAACGGCCACGACACGGGGCGTCGCAGAACCGCCCGCCATTCCGCGTGGTTATTGCTCAAATGTTCAATGAACTGAGAGGTCAAAATTACCGCCGTGGGCCTTTATCACTGAATTCGCCGCCATCTTTCGGATCGTTCAAGTCTGTCACATACGGAATCGCAAAAATCAGGACAAAAAAAACCCCGGCGAACCGGGGTTCTTGCAACAACAGGCGATGTATCAGGTACCCACGCCGGTTTTCGATTTGCCGCAGGTCGTGCCGCTGTTCGTATAGCCCCAGGTTACCGAAGTGGTACCGGCGGACGGGGTAATGGTCACAACGCATTCGCCAACAGACGGCGTGCCAGTCAGCACCAAGGCACCGGTCGCGGCAGTTTGCGCAAAGGCGGACAGATTGCCACCTGCCGGCGGGGGCACAGCACCAGTGGTGGCGCTGATCTTGTCGGTCGTATCGCACAGCGTGATAAAGCCGTTGTTGTTTTGCAGGCATTCGGCAATCGCCGTTTTGTAGGACTGAACGCGCGAAATGTTGTCCTGCCACTTCGCGCGCGTGATGTAGTCCTGATACTGCGGAATGGCAATCGCTGCCAGGATGCCGATAATCGCGACCACGATCATCAGTTCGATCAGCGTGAAGCCTTTTTGCATATTTCTCATTGTCGATACTCCTAAAAGTTTGATCAGGCGTTTAGCAGGAAGTAACCCGCTACCACGGAGTATGCAAAGGGCGTACCACCCTGCAGCAGCTCAAAGACATCACCCGAGAAGTAATTTCAAGCATTTGATTTATATGGTTTTTTTTAAATGGCGCCGCAACAAATTATTGCGGGATGCGCATTAGATCACGCCGTCGCGAAAACCTGGATTGAAACGAAACGCCCACGATACGGAACCTTGAATCAAATCCAGCGCCGAAGGTCAAGATATGACAATTATTGTCATATCGCTAGTTGATGCGCACGCATGCACTAAAACCTTTCCCGGCAGGAGTACCCCAAAGCAATCGGCAAAATCTCAGTTGGGAGGCGCTGTATAGCCCGGGATATTTGACGGGTCAACGTCATCGATCTGCTCCGGGCTGAGAAACTCCCTGGCGTATTTCTCGTAAACCTTTTCCCACATGAACACATCGAACAGATCGGGATCGATGTGGCCGTTGAGCTTGAATTTACCGAGTATGGTCAGCGACTCGGTCAGCGTCTTGCCCTTCTTGTAAGGGCGATCCTTCGCGGTCAGTGCCTCAAAAATGTCGGCAATGCCCATGCAGCGCGCCTGCACCGACATCTGCTCCCGCGTGAGACCGCGCGGATAACCTTTGCCGTCCATGCGCTCATGGTGGCCGCCGGCATACTCCGGAACATGGCGCAGATGCTTGGGCCAGGGTAGCGACTCCAGCATCTGGATCGTCACTTCAATGTGGTGATTGATGATCTGGCGCTCTGCAGCCGTCAAAGTGCCGGCGCGGATAGTCAGGTTCTCGACCTCTTCAGCCGTCAGGAAATCCACCGTCTTGCCGCTGGAGTCGCACCAGCGATACCGGCCTGCAATCGCCCTGACCCGCGCAATATCTTCATCGCTCATCGTTTCGCCGCCGATGTTGGCGCGGTGCAGAAACTCCCGGTCACCCTCGATGTCTTTCATCAACGAACGGGTGACGGGCTCGCTTGCGGCACCCGTCAGCATCGCCAGTTGGGCATCACGCCTGACGATTTCGAACCGGGTGTCGACGAGGTCGATACGGTCATAAATCGTCTGCAGTTTGGTCGCCTTGTCGACCACATGCACCGGCGTCGTCACCTTGCCGCAATCGTGCAGCAGCCCGGCAATCTTCAGCTCGTAGCGATCACTGTCGCTCATCGAAAAATTGCTGAGCGGCCCCGATTTGCAGTTGTTGACAGCTTCGGCAAGCATCATCGTCAGCGTCGGCACGCGCTCGCAATGACCACCGGTATAAGGCGATTTGTCATCGATTGCCGCATTGATCAACTGGATGAACGACTCGAACAGTGTCTCCAGATGATTGATCAGCAAGCGGTTGGTCAGCGCAATCGCGGCCTGGGAAGCCAAAGACTCGGCCAACCGCTGGTCATCATCGGAAAACGCCACGACCTTGCCGGTATTGCGGTCCTTGGCATTGATCAACTGCAACACGCCGATGATTTCCTCCTCGTGATTCTTCATCGGCACGGTCAGGAAGGATATCGAGCGATACCCCGTCTTCTTGTCGAAATTCTTGGTCCCCGAAAAATCGAATCCCGCTTCGCTATAGGCATCTGCGATATTGACCGAGCAGTCGTGGTGTACCGCATAGGCCGCAACCATGCTGTTGATGGCCTTGCCGTCCTTGTCGAACAGATTGACGGGGTAGAACGGGATATCGACACCGCTGGTACCGCCCATCGCGATGCCGAGCGAATCGTTACGCATGATTTCAAAGCGCAGCGCCTGTTCGTCCGTCATGCGGTAGAGCGTGCCGCCGTCGGCATTGGCAATGTCCTTGGCGGCAATCAGGATGGCCTCCAGCAGGCGATTGATATCGCGCTCTTTGGACAGCGCCACCCCGATGCGCAGCAGTTCGCCCAACCGGTGTGTCAGTTCCCCCTGGGGCGAGGGGGCTTGCATGCGATTCATCGACTGGCCTGGGATATGCGGGTTACTCGTGGAAGTCGTGGGAGTCGTGGGCTGCTGGCGGCGATGATTACTTGATACAGACCGCGCGCACCTGCTTCATATCGGTGATGCCCATCAGCACTTTTTCGATA
>CAIZLW010000218.1 GCA_903933915.1 uncultured beta proteobacterium
GTGCGGCGCGCCGGCAGGATGCAGTTCGTCAAGGATCGTGCACACGGCATGCACCACTTCAAGGTTGGTTTTTTCGCTGTTGCCGCCAATGTTGTAGGTTTCGCCGGGTTTTCCCTTGGCCAGCGCGGCGCGGATCCCTGAGCAATGATCGCTGACGTGGAGCCAGTCGCGCACGTTTTTGCCGTCGCCGTACACCGGCAGCGGTTTGCCGTTCAGTGCGTTGAGGATCATCAGCGGAATCAGTTTTTCCGGAAACTGTAGCGGGCCGTAGTTGTTCGAACAGTTGGTGGTGATCACCGGCATGCCATAGGTGTGGTGATAGGCGCGCACCAGATGGTCGGATGCGGCCTTGGAGGCCGCATAGGGGCTGTTCGGTGCGTAGGGCGTGGTTTCGCTGAACGCGGGATCAGCGCTGCCCAGCGAACCATAGACCTCGTCGGTCGACACATGCAGGAAGCGGAAGCGACTTTTCGCCGGTTCGGCCAGCGTGCCCCAGTACGCGCGCGCTTCTTCCAGCAGGCTGAAGGTGCCGACGACATTGGTCTGCACGAATTCGCCCGGGCCGTGGATCGAGCGGTCGACATGGCTTTCCGCGGCAAAGTGCACGATGGCCTGCGGCTGGTGTTTTTGCAGCAGACTGGCGACCAGCGTGCGATCGCAGATGTCGCCTTGCGCAAAGACGTAACGGCTGTCGCCCTTGAGTGAAGCGAGATTTGCCGGATTGCCGGCATAGGTCAGCTTGTCGAAGTTGACGACCGGCGTTCCTTCAGCGGCAATCCAGTCCAGTACGAAGTTGGAGCCGATGAAACCTGCGCCGCCTGTGATCAGAATCAAGGGTGTGTTCTCCGGATTATCGGGGTGACGGATGCGCCGTCATTATCATCATCAGGTGCCGCATGCGGGTGACAGGCGGCTAACGGGTATCATGTGGTTGTTTTGACGGTTGCTAGGGATTTATCCCAAGTCGACCGAATTCTTCAATAATAACATAGAGATACATCGCTGATGCCGCGTGTGTTGCTGGTCAAGACCTCTTCGCTGGGCGATGTCGTCCACAACCTGCCGGTGGTCTGTGATCTGGTCGCCGCGTTGCCCGGGGTGACCATCGACTGGGTGGTCGAGGAGGGTTTTGCGGCAATCCCGCGCCTGCATCCGCAGGTGTCGCGGGTGTTGCCGGTTGCCGTGCGGCGCTGGCGGCGCTCACCATGGAGCGCCGGCGTGCGCGCGGAAGTGCGGCGTTTTCTCGGTGAACTGCGCAGCGAATCGTATGACGCGGTGATCGATACTCAGGGCTTGATAAAAAGCGCATGGATTGCGCGCGCCGCGCGCGGCATCCGCCACGGCCTGGATTGGTCAAGCTCGCGCGAGCCGTTGGGTTGGTTTTACGACCACAGCTATCACGTGCCCTGGGGCCAGCATGCGGTGGAGCGCAATCGCAGTCTGGCGGCGCTGGCGCTGGGGTATGCCCTGTCTGCGCCGGCGCGCTACGGCATTACTGCTGCGGCCCGGCATTTCTCCTGGTTGCCTGCGGCGCACCCGCATGCCGTTTTGCTGCATGCGACCAGCGCCGAGCGCAAATTGTGGCCTGAAGCGCGCTGGGTTGAACTGGGCCGTGGGCTGGCGGCGCGGAATCTGGTTTGCATACTGCCTTGGGGCAGTCCGGCAGAACAGCAGCGCAGCCAGCGATTGGCGCAGCAGATTCCGCAGGCCGTGGTACCTGAGCGCCTGGAACTGGAGGTGCTGTCGGCCCTGCTGGCCCAGGCTTCTGTCGTCATCGGCACCGATACCGGGCTGACCCATCTCGCCGGTGCGCTGGGGGTGCCGACCATCGGTATTTATTGCGCGACGGATCCCGCGGCGACCGGTTTGTATGCCTGCGCGCGTGCAAGCCATCTCGGCGGCATCGGTGTGATGCCGGAGGTTGCTGCCGTTACAGCGGCCATGGACGGGTTGCTGCAATGACCACCGCGCGACTGCTGTATTCGCTGCTGCTGTATCTGGCGGCGCCGCTGCTGTTGCTGCGATTGTTGTGGCGCGGCCGGCGGCAGCGCGCTTATCTGCGCCATATTCCTGAACGTTTCGGGTTTTACGCCGATGCCGGCAAACAGCGTTATATCTGGCTGCATGCGGTGTCGGTCGGGGAAACGCGCGCGGTCGAGCCACTGGTGCGCGCACTGCAGGCGCAGTATCCGCAACACCGCATTCTGCTGACGCACATGACGCCGACCGGACGTGAAACCGGTGTCAGCCTGTTCGGCGACAGTGTCACGCGCTGTTATCTGCCCTACGACTATCCCGGTGCAACGCGGCGGTTTTTGGAACATTTCCGTCCCGAGGCTGGCCTGCTGATCGAAACCGAAGTCTGGCCCAATCTGATTGCGGCCGGCGTCAGTTGCGGTATCCCACTGCATCTGATCAATGCCCGGCTTTCGGAACGCTCGTTGCGCGGCTACCGGAAAGTGGGCGCGCTGGCCTGCGACGCGTTACGCGGCTTCAGCCTGATCGCCGCGCAGACCGAAGCCGATGCGACGCGGCTGCAGGCGCTTAAGGCGGCACGGGTGGTGGTGACCGGCAATCTGAAGTTCGATGTCGACCCGCCGGCGCAACAGGTCGCGACCGGAGTCGAATTGAAACGCACACTGGGCAGCCGGCTGGTGTTGCTGGCCGCGAGCACGCGCGAAGGCGAAGAAGAGTTGCTGCTCGAGGGTGTGCGCCGTTCGGGATTGCACGGCGCATTGCTGATCATCGTGCCGCGACATCCCCAGCGCTTTGATGCCGTTGCGGCCATGGTGGCCGAACGCGGTCTGCGCATGCAGCGGCGCAGCGATGGCGGGGTGATTGACGCCGCAACCGATGTGCTGCTGGGCGACACTATGGGCGAGATGTTCGTGTATTACGCCGCCTGTGACGTGGTGCTGATGGGCGGCAGTTTCCTGTCGTATGGCGCGCACAGCCTGATCGAGCCGTGCACCGTGGGCAAGCCGGTGATTATCGGGCCGTCGACCTACAATTTTGCCGAGGCCACGGACGCCGCTGTCGCGGCAGGCGCGGCGTTGCGCGTTGACGATATGGCGCGGGGGTTGGCTGCGGCCTTCGAACTCGCAGGCGATGCGGCGCGATGTCAGCACATGGGTGAAGCGGGTCTGGCGTTTACGGCAGCGCACCGGGGCGCTGCCAGCCGCGTGCTGGAATTGATCCAGCTTCGCGCAATCAGCGGCTGATTATTTTTCCAGCCAGCTGTTGATGCGCTGCAGGTCTTCTTCGTCGAGTTCGCCGGCGGCGGCAATCAGGCGCAGAAATGACGCAATGTAGTTGTAGCGGGCCTGTGCCAGGTCACGGCGCGCGCTGAACAGCAGCTGTTGCGCATTGAGCACATCGACCTGGGTGCGCACCCCCACCTGCTGTCCCAGTATTGTGGAATCCAGCGAGCTCTGATTGGATATTACGGCGGCTTCCAGCGCGCGCACTTGCGCGATGTTGCTGGTGACCCCCAGATAACCTTGCCGTGCGGCGAGTTCTGCGCTGCGGCGCGCATTTTCGAGATCCTGCCGCGCCTTGTCTTCGTTGGCCAGCGCTTCGCGCACGCGCGAATTGACGATGCCGCCCTGGTACAGCGGGATGGCCAGTTGAAGGCCGATGATTTTGGAGGTGGTATCGGTTCCTGAGCCGCCCTGCACGCCCGAACCCTGGCCCGAATCGGTCAGGGAGGCATAGGCATCGACCGTCGGATAGTGTGCTCCGCGATTGCGCACGACATCCTGCGACTGGAAATTAAGGGTTTCCTGCGCGATGCGCACGGCCAGGCCGTTGGTACGCGCGCGTTCTACCCAAGGCTCCATGGCATTGGGCGTCGGCGGCGTCGGCGAAAAATTCCTGGCAGGCCCGGCGAGTGCCGGCGCCGGGCGGCCGATCAACTGTTCCAGTGTGCGGTTTTTGACTTCCACATCGGCTTGAGCCCCGATTTCCTGTGCGGTGACCAGGTCATAACGCGCCTGGGCCTCGTGGGTGTCGGTGATGGTGGCGTTGCCGACCTCGAAATTGCGTTTGGCCTGCGCCAGTTGCTGGCCGATCGCGGTCTTCTGGGCCTGGGTGAAAGATAGATTGGCGCTGGCCAGCAGCACGTCGAAGTAAGCCTGCGATACACGCAGGATCAGGTCCTGACCTACGGAAGCGAATTGCACGTCGGCGAGTGCGACCTGGGTCTTGCCCTGGTCATAGGCGACAAAATTCTGCTTGCGGTAAAGCGGCTGGGAAACCGATACCGAGGTCGAGTTGGAGTTGTACTGTGCCTGGCTGCCGGCGATCGTCGGATTACGGAAGCGCAGGTCGCGGTCGTTGTATTGAGTCGAGGCGGAGAGGGATGCTTGCGGCAGCAAACCGGCCAGCCCTTGCGGCATTTTTTCCTGGGACGCTGTCCAACTGGCGCGCGCGGCGCTGTACACCGGGTCCGACGCCAGCGCCAGTCGATAGATTTCCAGCAAATTGGCGGCAATGGCTGGCGTGCCGGAGAACAGCAGCGCGCAGGCGAGGGTGACGGATGCGCGGTGTGCGCGAGTCATGCAGGTTTAGAACTGGAAGCGCTGTGGCTGCAGCGCGTTTTTCAGCGGCGGGATGCAGGTTTCGAACAGAGTCACCGTGCTGCAAGCGCCGCCAGCGGCGCGGGTCACCAGCTGGGTCTGCATCACCGGTGCTTCGCCGACCACGGCGATCAGTCTGCCGCCGGGATTCAGGCTGTGCTGGAAACTGTCCGGCAAAACCGGCACCGAACCGGTCAGCACGATGACGTCATAGGGGCCGTGTTTGTCCCAGCCGCGCGCGGCGTCACCGGTGTCGAGCGTCACGTTGGCGATGCCGGCTGCAGTCAGCCGGGTTGCCGCCGAGCGGGAAAATTCGGAGATACTGTCGACGCTATAGACATGCCGCGCGAGACTGGCGAGCAGCGCCGTCATGAAACCGCTGCCGGTGCCGATTTCCAGTACCGAGTCGCTGTCCTTGATCATCAGGGACTGCAGCATGCGCGCTTCCGTTTTGGGTGACAGCATCATCTCGCCATGACCGAGCGGGATTTCCATTTCGGCGAAGGCCAACGCGCGATGCGCGGGCGGCACAAAGTCTTCGCGATGCACGCGCATCAACAAGCCGAGGACAACCGGATCCAGCACCTCCCAGGTGCGAATCTGCTGCTCAACCATGAAGAAACGGTTGCGTTCAATGTCCGGGGACGGAGCAGAGGTCGGCAGGGTGGCGTTCATGAGTGAGTATAAGTGCTTGTCGAAAAAGGGGTTTTAGCGCTGGGCATCATGGCTTTTCAGCTTGCAATTATCCCATAATTCCTTTAGCTTAAACATCACACGTAGGGGTCCTTGCGGCGGGTGCCGCAGGGTGAGACAGACCCTCATAACCTGATACGGATAATGCCGTCGTAGGGAAGCGTGGAATGCTTGGAGAGTGGTTCTCAATCTCTCCGCATCTCCGTTCCTTCCGACGTTTCCCCTGGAGCGAGAGACATGAATGCTAACCCGAAGTTCCTCAATACCGCTGCCCAAGTCGATGCTGGCGCGGTGAAACCGCTGCCGAATTCGCGCAAGGTTTACATCCCGGGTTCCAGCGCCGACATTCAGGTGCCGATGCGCGAAATCACCCAGTCGGATACGCCGGCGTCCATGGGTGCCGAGAAAAATCCGCCGATCTTCGTGTACGACACTTCGGGACCGTATACCGACCCCGCAGTGAAAATCGACATTCGCTCGGGTTTGGCGCCTTTGCGGCAGAAATGGGTCGAAGCGCGCGGCGACACCGTCGCGCTGGACGGCCCCAGTTCGCGTTACGGGCAGGAACGCCTGGCCGACCCTGAACTTGCCAGCCTGCGTTTCAACCTCGAGCGCAAACCGCGCATCGCCAAACCCGGCATGAACGTGACGCAGATGCACTACGCGCGCAAAGGCATGGTCACGCCGGAGATGGAATACATCGCCATTCGCGAAAACCAGCGTCGCGAGGAACTCTCCGAACTGATCATGCGCCAGCATCCCGGTCAGCATTTCGGCGCGGCGATTCCCAAAATCATTACCCCCGAATTCGTGCGTGACGAGGTGGCCCGCGGCCGCGCCATCATTCCGGTCAACATCAACCATCCGGAAATCGAGCCGATGATCATCGGCCGCAATTTCCTGGTGAAAATCAACGCCAATATCGGCAATTCGGCACTGTCCTCGGGTATCCAGGAAGAAGTCGAGAAAATGACCTGGGCGATCCGCTGGGGCGGCGACACGGTGATGGACCTGTCCACCGGCAAACACATTCACGAAACCCGCGAGTGGATCATCCGCAATTCGCCGGTGCCGATCGGCACGGTGCCGATTTACCAGGCGCTGGAAAAGGTCGACGGCAAGGCCGAAGAGCTGACCTGGGAAATTTACCGCGACACGCTGATCGAGCAGTGCGAGCAGGGCGTTGACTATTTCACCGTGCATGCCGGCGTGCGTTTGCCCTATATCCCGATGACCGCGAAACGCATGACCGGTATCGTCTCGCGCGGCGGTTCGATCATGGCGAAATGGTGCCTCGCGCATCACAAGGAGAGTTTCCTTTACACCCATTTCGAGGACATCTGCGAACTGCTCAAGCAGTACGACGTCGCATTCTCGCTGGGTGATGGCCTGCGCCCCGGATCGATCTACGACGCCAACGACGAAGCACAACTGGCCGAACTGAAGACGCTGGGCGAACTGACGCAGGTGGCGTGGAAACACGACGTGCAGGTGATGATTGAAGGCCCGGGCCATGTGCCGATGCACATGATCAAGGAAAACATGGAACTGCAGCTGAAGTACTGCGACGAAGCGCCGTTCTATACGCTGGGACCGCTGACCACCGACATTGCGCCGGGTTACGACCACATTACTTCGGCGATCGGCGCCGCGATGATCGGCTGGTACGGCACCGCAATGCTCTGCTACGTCACGCCGAAGGAACATCTGGGCCTGCCCGACAAGAACGACGTCAAGGACGGCATCATGGCTTACAAGGTCGCGGCGCATGCTGCGGATCTGGCCAAGGGTCATCCCGGCGCGCAGATCCGCGACAACGCGCTGTCGAAAGCGCGTTTCGAGTTCCGCTGGGATGACCAGTTCAACCTCGGTCTCGATCCGGACAAGGCGCGCGAATTCCACGACGAAACCTTGCCGCAGCATGGAGCAAAACTCGCGCACTTTTGTTCCATGTGCGGACCGCATTTCTGTTCGATGAAAATCACCCAGGATGTGCGCGAATACGCTGCGGCGCAGGGCTTGGCCGAGAAGGATGCGCTGCAAAAAGGCATGCAGGACAAGGCGCAGGAGTTTGTCGAGCAGGGCGCCGAGATTTACCGCAAGGCCTGACGCGATATCCGGCAGGGCAACTGCCCTGCCGTGCAGGTACACCTCGGCAGTGATGACGCGTTATAACGGACTACGTCTGTTGCGGGAGTGTCCATGAAGCTGCGCCGTCTGCTATCAGCCCTGGTTGCCGGTGCGGTGCTGTCGGCATCCGCACATGCCGCTGAACGCGATCCTGTTGCAGGTCTTGAGTCGTTGTTGACCCCGCAGCTGCTGCTGGGCGGACTGGTCACTGATAACGATGTCAGCCTGCTGTTTGCGCATCTGCGCGCGTCCATGCTGGCGACTGCTGAGGGGCGGGAGCCGCCTCCCATGCCGGCGGCGTTAAGCCAGCGCATCGAAACGGCCGGCGGCGAATTGCGGGTTCGCGGAACGCTGATCGGCCTCGCGTTGTCTCAAGTCATGGAGCGCGCGGTTCGTGATGCGTTGCGGGATTATGCGCAGCCGGCGCCACGCAGTACCGACTGACCACGCCCTCCAGTAGAATGGCTCGCCCGTCCGCGATGGCGCGGACGGCACGTGTCTTTCCGGTTTTTGCCTTGTCCTTGTCTGCATTCGAGAGATCCTTTTGAACAAAAAGCTATTGCTGATTGCCGGCATTGTTGTTGTGCTGGGTGTTGCCGGTGCGGCGTACTGGATGCTGGCTGGCAAGCCGGAGCAGCCTGCGTTCCGCCTTGCCAAGCTCGAACGCGGCGCGCTGGTGGCTGCGGTGTCCGCGACCGGCACGTTGAACCCGGTGGTTTCGGTGCAGGTCGGCTCCCAGGTTTCCGGGCAGGTCAAGGAAATCTTCGTCGATTACAACTCGGTGGTGAAAAAGGGTGATGTCATTGCCCGCATCGATCCTGAATCGTTTGCGCTACGCGTCAACCAGGCGATGTCCGATCTGGAGGCCAGTCGGGCCACAGCGCTGACGCAGCGCGCCAACGTGGCGGCGTTGCAGGCCGAAGTGTCGCGCGCCCAGGTTGCGTACGCCGAGACCGAACGCGACCTGAAACGCAACCAGATGCTGGTCGACAAGGGTTTCGTGTCGCAGGCGGCGCTGGAAAAAACCCAGTCGGCGGTCGCCATTGCCGCTGAACAGGTGAAAACCGCGCAGGCACAACGTGCGGTCGGTGATGCGCAGATCCGCAATGGCGAGGCGCTGGTCAAACAGCGTGAATCGCAACTGGCGCAGGCGAAGGTCGATCTTGAGCGCACCACCATTCGCGCGCCGGTGGACGGCATTGTCATTTCGCGCAGTGTCGATGCCGGTCAGACGGTTGCCGCCAGTCTGCAGGCCCCGGTGCTGTTCCTGATTGCCCGCAACCTCACCGACATGCAGGTCGAGGCTTCCATCGACGAGTCGGAAATCGGTCGTATCACCATCGGGCAGGAGGCGACGTTCACCGTCGATTCATTCCCGGGACGTACCTTCCGCGGCAAGATCACCCAGGTGCGCAAGGCCGCGCTGGTGGTGCAGAACGTGGTGACTTATGCGGCGATCATTTCCGCGCCCAATCCCGACCTCACGCTGTTACCGGGCATGACCACCAATGTGCGCATTACCGTCGCCAATCGCGATCAGGTGCTGCGGGTGCCCAATGCCGCGCTGCGTTTTCGTCCGCCGGGGGCGGCGACGCCGGCAAAAGGCGAGAAGGATGCGCAGAAGGCCGAGAGTGTCGCCGCCCCCGGCGGCGGCGGACAGGCCCAGGCCACGCGCGAGCGATTGACCAAGGAACTCGGGCTCAGCGCCGAGCAGCAGGCAAAACTCGAGGCGATCCAGAAAACGATTGCGGAAAAAATCGCGGCCATCAGCGTGGATGATCCGGCGCAGCGCAAAAAAGAGGTTGGCCGCTTGCGTGCGCAGTCCCGCACCGAAATTGCCGCGATTCTCAACGAAGAGCAGTTGAAACGTTACGAAGCCATGGCAGCCGAGCAGCGCGGCGTGGCAACAACGCGCGGCACAGTGTGGGTGACGGAGGGATCGCAGGCACCGAAATCGGTCAGCGTGCGGCTCGGCATCAGCGACGGTACGTTTACCGAGTTGCTTGGCGGCGAATTGAAGGAGGGTGATGCGGTGATCATCGGCACGGGAGCGGCGCGTGCTGAAACCAAGGCTGCGGCACCGCGGTTTGGCTTCTAAAATAATAATAAAAACAAATAGTTATTAACGCGATGGATTGCTGAGCTACAGGCGCCGCACGATGTCGACCCCGCTGATCACCACCCGCGAACTCGCCAAGTCCTATGCACTGGGCGGTTTTACGGTACACGCCTTGCGCGGCGTGTCTGTGGATATTGCTGCGGGTGAATTTGTTGCGGTGATGGGGCCGTCGGGCTCGGGAAAATCGACATTCATGAACCTGCTGGGTTGCCTGGATACACCGTCCAGCGGCGAGTATCTGCTTGCCGGCGACCGGGTATCGGGTCTCGACAGTGATGCGTTGGCGGCGATCCGCAACCGGCGCATCGGATTCGTATTCCAGAGTTTCAATCTACTGCCGCGCACTTCCGCGCTGGAAAACATTGCATTGCCGCTTCTGTATTGCGGCGTCAGCGGCGACGAGCGCGATCGTCGTGCGGCGGCGCGACTGGCCGAGGTCGGACTTGCTGACCGTGGCCATCACCATCCGGCGCAGTTGTCGGGAGGCCAGCAGCAGCGCGTGGCGATCGCGCGGGCGCTGGTCAACGATCCGGTGCTGATCCTTGCCGATGAGCCGACCGGTGCGCTGGATACGCAGACCAGCTGCGAGGTGATGGCGCTGCTGCAGCAGTTGAACGCGCAGGGCATGACGGTAGTACTGGTGACCCACGAGCACGACATCGCCGAGTTCGCCAAGCGTGTAATTACCTTCCGCGACGGCCGTGTCATCGAGGATCGTCTGGTTGAAAAACCGCAGGATGCCGCGGCAATGGCGGCGCAACTGCGCGAGGAACGGGCTTCAGACGAAACGCAGCCCGGTGAGGTGTCGGCGTGAACGTACTCGCCAGCATGCGCATCGCGTTGCGCGCGCTGCGCATCAACAAGCTGCGCAGCGCGCTGACCATGCTCGGCATCATCATCGGTGTGGCTGCGGTGATCACCATGATTGCCGTCGGCTCCGGCGCGCAGGCGCAGATCGAAAACCAGATCAAAGGGTTGGGCACCAACCTGATCATCCTCATGCCCGGCTCCAGCACCAGCGGCGGCGTACGCATGGGCGCCGGCTCGCGCAATACGCTGACCGAGGAGGATGGTTATGCTATTCAGCGCGATGTCCCCGCAGTGCAGGCTTCCGCACCGACCCTGCGCGGCACCGGCCAGGTGGTGGGCGGATCGGGCAACTGGTCGACCGTGTTCTATGGCGTGACCCCGGAGTATTTCGAGGCGCGCAACTGGGTGGTTGCGCAGGGCAAGGGATTTGAAGTCGCCGACATTTCCGGTTCGGCCAAGGTCGCATTGCTCGGTGATACTGTCGCACGCAACCTCTTTGGTGACACCGATCCGGTCGGGCAGGTTGTGCGCATCCGCAAGGTGCCGTTCACGGTCATCGGTACGCTGGAGAAAAAAGGCCAGAGCCTGATGGGTCAGGATCAGGACGATGTGATCCTGATGCCGATCTCGACGGCGCGCAATCGTGTGCTCGGCCAGGGCGCTGGCCGCCTGCGCACCGTGGGTTCGGTGTCGATCAAGGTGCGTGATGGCGAAAACATGACCGAGGCGGAGGCGCAGATTCGCGATCTGCTGCGCCAGCGCCATCGTATCCAGTCCGCGCAGGAAGATGACTTCACGCTGCGCAACCTGTCGGAAGTGCTGAGTGCGCGCGAAGAATCCAGCAAGATCATGGGCCTGCTGCTCGCCGCCGTCGCTTCGGTGTCGCTGCTGGTCGGCGGTATCGGCATCATGAACATCATGCTGGTGTCGGTGACCGAACGCACACGCGAAATCGGCCTGCGCATGGCGGTGGGCGCGCGCGGCCGCGACATCCTGACCCAGTTCCTGGTGGAGGCGATCACGCTGGCGTTGATCGGCGGCCTGCTCGGCATCGTGCTGGGTGTCGGCGGCTCGCTGGCGATTGGCCAGTTTGTCGGTTGGCCGATCCAGCTCGGCATTGAGCCGGTGGCGCTGGCCGTGGGTTTCTCCGCTGCGATCGGAATATTTTTCGGGTTTTATCCGGCGCGCAAGGCGTCGCGGCTGTTGCCGATCGAAGCACTTAGATACGAGTGATTGCGTGATGTAGTGATTAGGTGATTGCGGTGAATATGCCCGAGGTTAATACCTGATCACTTAATTACTTTATAACTCAATCACTACAGTAGAATCCCGTGATGGATCCCGCGCTGGCACTAAAAGCCCTGATCATGGGCATCGTTGAAGGTCTCACCGAATTTCTTCCGGTTTCCAGCACCGGTCATCTGATCATTGTCGGCAGCCTGCTTGATTTTCATGACGAAAAAGGCAAGGTGTTCGAACTGGTCATCCAGACCGGCGCGATGCTGGCGGTGTGCTGGGAGTTTCGCGCGCGCTTCACCGGCGTGTTGCGCGGACTGGCAACGGAGGTTCCAGCGCAACGTTTTGTGCTGAACCTGATGGCCGCTTTCATGCCGGCTGCGGTGATCGGACTCGCGCTCGGCGGCTTCATCAAGGGACAGCTGTTTCATGCCGTGCCTGTCGCGATTGCGCTGATCGTCGGCGGCGTCATCATTCTGTGGGCGGAAGGCCGTAACCTGCCGGCGCGTATCGACAACGTGGATACGATGACGTGGAAGGACGCGCTGAAAATCGGTTTTGCTCAGGCGTTTGCGTTGTTTCCCGGAGTTTCACGGGCCGGCGCGACGATTATTGGCGGCATGCTGTTCGGCCTGTCGCGCCGCGCCGCCACCGAGTTTTCGTTTTTTCTTGCGGTGCCGACGCTGGTCGCTGCCGGGTTATACGATCTCTACAAAAACCGCGCGCTGCTTTCCGTCGATGATCTCGGCTTATTCGGCATCGGCACGGTGACCGCCTTTGTCTCGGCTTTTGTATGCATCCGCTGGCTGATGCGTTATGTCGCCAGCCACGATTTCCGGCCGTTCGCCTGGTACCGCATCGGTTTCGGCCTGTTTATTCTGCTCAGCGCCTGGACCGGATGGGTCCGCTGGTAGACGAAAGTTTTTCAGCCCCGCATCTTTAACCTTGTACCCAGGGTAATCCCGTTGCACACCAGCCGCCGACGGTGCTGCGGTGGCCCTGCTGATCACGGTCGCCTTCAAAGCCTTCGAGCACGTTGTAGCAATCCGCATAACCGGACTGCATGGCGACCATGGCCGCATTGTGCGAACGCCCGCCGCTGCGGCAGATAAACAGCACCGGGACGTCAGCGGGAACCTGCTCCGCCAGTTGCTGCGCAAAGGCCGGGTTCGGCCGGTTGCCGGGATAAGTCAGCAGCTCGATTTCGACGGCACCCGGAATGCGGCCCACCCAGTCGAGCTCGGCGCGGGTGCGGACATCGACCAAGCGGGCGCCGGGCAGGGACTTCCACAGCTCGAAAGCTTCGGCCGGAAGCAGGGCGCCGCTGTACGGCAGCCCCATTTGGCTGGCCCGTTCGGCGGCGGCATCAAGGATGGTTTTGGGATTGCTCATGTGGGATCCGGGTAAAAGAAATCGGGCTGGAGATTTTAACCGAGTGCGCCTCCCATATTGATGCACTATAATAGGGCGTCACTTGCTATACCGCACAATAACAGTGCATCTTTTTGGGGCGCATGGATTAATTGCCTTTTATATTCAGAACCCTAGGGATGCACCGCCTTGGTACACATCCTGCTCTTACCAGGGCCGGAGCATTAAACTAAACCCCTTTCAATCATTCGCAATCGTTAGGAGAGTTAGATGGGAAGCACTGCCGATGTCATGAAGATGCTCAAGGACAACGAAGTCAAGTTCGTTGACCTCCGTTTTACCGACACCCTGGGTAAAGAACAGCACGTGTCGGTGCCGACCAAGATGTTCGGCGACGACAAGTTCACCGACGGCCATGCGTTTGACGGTTCGTCCATTGCCGGCTGGAAGGGCATTCAGGCCTCAGACATGCTGCTGATGCCGGACCCGGACAGTGCGCGCATGGACCCGTTCACCGACGAAGCGACCCTGATCGTGACCTGCGACGTGATTGAACCCGACGATGGCAAGGGTTACGACCGCGATCCGCGCTCGATCGCCAAACGCGGCGAGGCGTACCTGAAATCGACCGGCATCGGCGACACCGCCTATTTCGGTCCGGAACCCGAGTTTTTCATTTTTGATTCGGTGACCTGGAACATCGACATGTCCGGCTCTTCGGCCCGCGTGAAGACCTCGGAAGCGCCGTGGTCCTCCGGTGAAGACATGGATGGCGGCAACATGGGCCATCGTCCGGCGATCAAGGGCGGCTACTTCCCCGTTCCGCCGGTGGATTCGCTGCAGGATATCCGTTCGGCGATGTGTCTGGCTCTCGAAGAGCAGGGCGTGCCGGTTGAAGTGCATCACCATGAAGTGGCAGCGCCGGGGCAGTGCGAAATCGGCACCATGTTCTCCAGCCTGGTGAAACGCGCTGACTGGAACCAGATCCTCAAGTACACCGTGCACAACGTTGCCCATTCCTACGGCAAGACTGCGACCTTCATGCCGAAGCCCATTGTCGGCGACAACGGCTCGGGCATGCACGTGCATCAGTCGCTGTGGAAAGGCGGCCAGAATCTGTTCAGTGGCAACGGCTATGCCGGCCTGTCCGAAATCGCGCTGTATTACATCGGCGGCATCATCAAACATGCCCGCGCGCTGAACGCGATCACCAATCCGGGTACCAACTCCTACAAGCGCCTGGTTCCGGGCTTTGAAGCGCCGATCAATCTCGCCTACTCCGCGAAAAACCGTTCGGCTTCGATCCGTATTCCGCACGTCGCCAATCCGAAAGCACGCCGCATCGAAGTGCGCTTCCCGGATCCGACTGCGAATCCGTATCTGGCGTTCACCGCGATGATGATGGCTGGCCTCGACGGCATCCAGAACAAGATTCATCCCGGCGATGCCGTGGACAAGAATCTGTATGACCTGCCGCCGGAAGAAGCGAAGAAAGTGCCGAACGTGTGTTCGTCGCTGGATCAGGCACTCGACTATCTGGACAAGGATCGCGAGTTCCTGACGCGCGGTGGTGTGTTCTCGAACGACATGATCGACGCCTACATCGAACTGAAGATGGCCGAAGTCACCGCGTTCCGCATGACCACGCATCCGCTCGAGTTCCAGATGTATTACAGCCTCTAATCGCATGTGTTGCGGCGAAAGGGCGGGCCAGTGCCCGCCCTTTTGTTTTCCGCAACGCTGGCGCCCCCCGGCGCAATTGCGACTTTTCCTTTGCTGACATAGACTTAGCCCGCTACTGTTGATGCTGCCAGTCCTCCAAACGGCTGATACATCCGTTGCAAGAAATGACGGCCTGCGTGCTGAATTAACCGGGGCAATCGATGCGCTTGTTCATTTGTCTGATGCTGTTGATGGGGCTCGCGGTATCCGCGCATGCGGAGATTTACGAGTGTATGGACGGCAGCGGCAACAAACGCTTTACCAACGTCAAATCCGAAGCGGCCGGCTGCAAACCGATGAATTTGCCACCGGTGTCGAGCGTGCCGGCACCGAAACCCGGGACCAAGCCCGGCGACAGCCGCGCGGCGACGCCCGGCAGCTTTCCCAAGGTCGATCCCTCGACACAGCAACAGCGGGATACCGGTCGGCGCAAGATCCTCGAACAGGAACTGGCCAACGAGGAAAGCATGCTCGATCAGGCGAAAAAGGCACTGGCCGAGCAGGAGTCGACCCGTCTCGGCAACGAGCGCAATTACCAGCGGGTGCTCGAACGGCTGGAACCGTACAAGAAAAAAGTGGCGCTGCACGAAAGCAATATTGCCAATCTGCGCAAGGAAATGTCCTCCCTGCGCTAGCGCTCCTCGCGGTGAGCGTGCACCGCAAACCTGCTGATTCAGCCGGATTCACGGGATCCCGGTCAAAACGCGATGCTGGCCTGCATCTTGCTCGTCTCACGGGCAGGAACACCCCATGAACCCTGCGGCGCTTAACGGGCTGGATCTGCTCGCTACCGCAGTGGTTGTGGTCGATGACAACCAGGTCGTGCTTTACATGAATCCCGCCGCAGAAAATCTGTTTGAAGCCTCGCATACCAGTGCAACCGGTCTGACGCTGGAACGCGTGCTGGGCGAAAACGCCGTGCTGTCGGCGGCCATCAGTTATTCCCGCGCCAATCATTCCAGTTATACCGAGCATGAGATCGAAATCGCTGCCAACGGCCGTCAGCGTTTGAACCTGGCCTGCACGGTCAGTCCTGCTGAACTGGGAGACGACGAGGCGGTGATGCTGCTGGAGTTTCGCCAGATCGACCAGCAACTTCGCGTGGAGCGCGAAGCGCGGCTGCTGGAGCAGAGTCAGGCGCATCGCGAACTGATTCGCAATCTGGCCCATGAAATCAAGAACCCGCTGGGGGGCATTCGTGGCGCGGCACAACTGCTCGACCGCGAGCTTGAAAGGCCGGGCCTGCACGAATACACGCAGGTCATTATCAAGGAATCGGATCGGCTGCAGGCGCTGATGGACCGTCTGCTGACGCCGCACCGGTTGCCGTTGCCAGGTCCGGTCAACATCCACGAGGTGCTGGAGCGTGTGCGCAGCGTGATGCTCGCCGAGTTTCCGGACATCGTCGTGCGCCGCGACTACGACACCAGCCTGCCGCTGCTCACCGGTGACCGCGAACAGCTGATTCAGGTCGTGCTTAACATCGTACGCAATGCGGCTCAGGCGATCAAAAGCTCGGGCATGGATCTGACGCGCGGCGAGATCCGCCTGCAGACGCGCATCGCGCGGCAGGTCACGCTGGCGCGGCGGCGGTTTCGCCATGCCGTGCAGATCAATATCAGCGACAACGGTCCGGGCATCCCTGAAAACATGCGCGAGCGGGTGTTCCAGCCGCTGATTTCCGGCCGCGAAGGCGGCAGCGGTCTCGGGCTGACCATTGCCCACAATTTTATTACCCAGCATCGGGGCGCCATTGCGTTCGACAGCGTTCCCGGGCGCACTTGCTTTATGTTGCTGTTGCCGGTGCAAGACGATCCTCGCGCCGGCTCCCCGACGCCATTACACTGAAACGAAACCACATGAAACCAGTCTGGATCATAGACGACGATCGTTCGATACGCTGGGTGTTCGAAAAAGCGCTGACCCGCGAGAACATTGCGTTCAAGGCGTTTTCTTCCGCACGCGAAGCACTGACTGCGCTGGAAAGTGAAACGCCGCAGGTCGTGGTCAGCGATATCCGCATGCCGGGTGAATCGGGGCTGGAATTGCTGCAGCATGCGAAAACACTGCATCCCTCGCTGCCGGTGATCATCATGACCGCATACTCCGATCTGGAGAGCGCGGTGATGGCGTTTCAGGGTGGCGCTTACGAGTACCTGCCGAAACCGTTTGATGTGGATCATGCGGTCGAACTGATCCGGCGCGCGATGGATGAAAGCGTGCGTCAGGACACGGCGGGTGAAGTCAGTGAGGCGATGCCGGAAATGCTCGGCCAGGCGCCGGCCATGCAGGAAGTGTTCCGCGCCATCGGGCGGCTGTCACAGTCGCACGCCACGGTGATGATCACCGGCGAATCGGGCACGGGCAAGGAACTGGTGGCGAGCGCACTGCATCGCCACAGCCCGCGCGCGGGACGGCCTTTTATTGCGATCAATACGGCGGCGATCCCGAAAGAACTGCTCGAGTCCGAATTATTCGGGCACGAACGCGGCGCATTTACCGGTGCGCAGAACATGCGCCGCGGCCGCTTCGAGCAGGCCGAGGGCGGCACGCTGTTTCTCGATGAGATCGGCGATATGCCGCAGGAACTGCAGACGCGCCTGCTGCGCGTGTTGTCGGACGGCCATTTTTACCGTGTCGGCGGACACCAGCCGATCAAGGCCAATGTCCGGGTCATTGCCGCGACGCATCAGGATCTGGAGGCCCGCGTCAAACAGGGTTTGTTCCGCGAGGATCTGTTTCACCGCCTCAACGTAATCCGCCTGCGGCTGCCGCCGCTGCGTGAGCGCCGCGAGGATATCCCTTTACTGGCAAAATATTTCCTGCAAAAAAGCGCGCGCGATCTCGGCGTCGAATCGAAACGCCTGTCGGATGCGACGCTGAATTACGTGGCGATGCAGGATCTGCCGGGCAACGTGCGCCAGCTGGAAAATCTCTGCCACTGGCTGACCGTGATGGCGCCCGCAGCAACGATCGAGGTCAAGGATTTGCCGCCGGAAATGCGTGCCGAGTCCACCGTGGCCGGTGCCGAGGACTGGATTTCAGCGCTGGGCCGGGAGGCTGAATTGCGGCTGCACCGCGGTGAAACCGCGATCATGGACGAGTTGACGCGGCAGTTCGAGAAAGCGCTGATCCTGAAGGCGCTTGCGCAAACCGGCGGCCGGCGCATCGAAGCCGCGCAACTGCTCGGACTCGGACGCAACACGCTGACGCGCAAGATTCAGGAACTCAAAATAGAGACCGGGCGCGGCGAAGAAGCCTGAGTTGCGGATCAGCCGGGTGTTGCATCGGGCGTGAACTCGGCAACCACCGGGGCGTGATCCGATGGGCGTTCGTGGCGTCGCGGTTCGATGTCGACCACGCAGGATTTGCAGCTGCTGGCCAGCGCAGCGGAAGCGAGGATGTGGTCGATACGCATGCCCATCTTGCGACGGAAAGCCTGCATCCGGTAATCCCACCAGGTAAATGACTTTTCCGGCTGCTCAAACAGCCGGAAGCTGTCCTGCAGGCCGAGCCTGGTCAGTTGGACAAAGGCGTCGCGTTCGGCGTCGCTGCACAACACTTTGCCGGCCCACAACTGCGGGTCATGCACATCACGGTCTTCCGGCGCGATATTGAAATCGCCGAGTAGTGCCAGCGACGGGTTTTGCGCGGTTTCCGCACGCAGCCACGCCGTCAGCGCGGTCAGCCAACCGAGCTTGTAGCGATACTTGTCGGACTCGACGGATTCGCCGTTGGGCACATACACGCAGACCACGCGCACGCCG
Organism: uncultured beta proteobacterium; assembly: GCA_903933915.1. Classification (GTDB taxonomy): domain Bacteria; phylum Pseudomonadota; class Gammaproteobacteria; order Burkholderiales; family SG8-41. The sequence goes on from CAIZLW010000218.1 coordinate 18,426, forward strand.
TCGAGCGTCACGGCAATCACGCGTTTCTGCGGGTCCTCGAATCCCGGAATACCCATGCTGACTGCGCTGACCGGCTTGCGCGTCAGGATTGCCACGCCGTTATAGGTTTTCTGTCCGCTGAATGCAGCCTGATAGCCGGCCGCGATGATTTCCGCCATCGGAAAATTCACATCTTCAGTCTTGGTCTCCTGCAGACACAGGGCATCCGGTGAATGTTTGCCCAGCCATTCCAGCACCTGGGGCAGACGGACTTTCAGCGAGTTGACGTTCCAGGTGGCTAGTTTCATGGCGTGCGGACCGGCGGCTTGATGGCGATAACCGGCATGGTACATCCCCAGCGCCGAATCGTACATAACCTTTTGTTTTTATTGGGTTCCATCAGGCATTCCA
>CAIZLW010000219.1 GCA_903933915.1 uncultured beta proteobacterium
GGCGTCAAACACCGAGGTGCAGGATTCGTCACGGAAGTCGGTCGACACGACCTTTTCCTCGGTGTAGCCGAGCACGCCCTTCATGGCGCCTTCCGACGCGGCCTTCATCGCCGCGCAGATTTCCTTGTAGCTGGCTTCCTTGGTGAGTTCGACCGTCAGGTCGACCACTGATACATCGGAGGTCGGCACGCGGAACGACATGCCGGTCAGCTTCTTGTTCAGCTCGGGAATCACCACGCCGACAGCCTTGGCCGCACCGGTTGATGACGGAATGATGTTTTCGAGGATGCCGCGACCGCCGCGCCAATCCTTGTTCGAAGGGCCGTCCACGGTCTTCTGCGTCGCCGTGGCGGCATGCACCGTGGTCATCAGGCCGCGCTTGATGCCCCAGTTGTCGTTCAGCACCTTGGCCACCGGGGCCAGGCAGTTGGTGGTGCAGGAGGCATTGGAGATGATGTCCTGGCCGGCGTAGGTCTTGTCATTGACGCCGAACACGAACATCGGCGTGTCGTCTTTCGACGGCGCCGACATGATGACTTTTTTTGCGCCGGCGATGAGGTGTTTGCTCGCCGAGGCCTTGTCGAGAAACAGGCCGGTGGCTTCGATGACGATGTCGGCGCCGATTTCATTCCATTTTAGTTCGGCGGGGTCCTTCACCGCGGTGAGGCGGATCTTCTTGCCATTGACGATCAGCGTGGTGCCGGAGACCGAGATGTCGCCCTTGAATTTGCCGTGCACCGAATCATGACGCAGCATGTAGGCGAGGTAGTCGGGTTCCAGCAGGTCGTTGATGCCGACGACTTCGATGTCGGGAAAATCCTGCACCGCTGCACGAAACACCATCCGCCCGATACGCCCAAACCCGTTGATGCCGACCTTGATAGCCATGACGCCCCCAGAAAATCCGTTGATGAAATGAGTTACAGCACGCTGCGTACTGCTGCGGCGACGGCGTCGCCGGTAATGCCAAAGAATTTGTAAAGCTCGCCCGCCGGCGCCGATTCGCCGTAACGATCGATGCCGATGACCTTGCCTTCGAGGCCGACGTATTTGCGCCAGTAATCGGTGACGCCGGCTTCGACAGCCACCCGCGGCATGCCGCGCGGCAGCACCGATTCGCGATACGCGGCATCTTGACTGTCGAACAACTGGGTGCAGGGCATCGACACCACACGCACGGCAATGCCTTCGGCCGCCAGCGCTTGTTGGGCAGTGATCGCCAGAGATACTTCAGAACCAGTGGCGATAATCACCGCACGCGGCGCGGCTGACGCCTCGGCCAGCACGTAACCACCGCGGGCAATCGCCGACACCTGTTCGCTGCTGCGCGGCTGGAACGGCAGGTTCTGCCGCGACAACAGCAGGCTGCTCGGGCCGTCACGGCGTTCGATCGCGCTTACCCAGGCCGCTGCCGTTTCAACCGTATCGCAGGGCCGCCACACATTCATGTTGGGCAACAGACGCAGCGTTGCCGCGTGTTCGACCGGCTGGTGCGTCGGACCGTCTTCGCCGAGGCCGATCGAATCATGCGTAAACACGCAAACCACGCGCTGTTTCATCATTGCCGCCATGCGCAGCGCGTTACGTTCGTAATCCGAGAACACCAGGAAGGTGGCGTGGTACGGAATCAGGCCGCCGTGCAGCGTGATGCCGTTACAGATGGCGGCCATGCCGAATTCGCGCACGCCGAAATAGATGTAGTTGCCGCCGCTGGTCGCGCTCACGCCTTTTGAGCCGGACCACAGTGTCAGGTTGGAACCGGCGAGATCAGCCGAGCCGCCGATCAATTCGGGCAGCGCCGGCGCATAACCTTCGATCGCATTCTGCGAAGCCTTGCGGGTGGCGATGGTTTCCGCCTTCTGCACGGTCTGCGTCATGAACGCATCGCGGTGCGCTGCCCAGCCTGCGGGCAGTTCGCCGGCCATGCGGCGTTTGAATTCCGCCGCGAGATCCGGATGCGCATTCGCGTAAGCGGCAAAACGTTGCGACCACTCCGCTTCCTGCGCTGCGCCGCGTTCGCGCGCATTCCATTCTGCGCGGATCGCCTCCGGAATTTCAAACGGCGCGTGGGGCCAGCCCAGCACTTCGCGGGTGGCAGCAATTTCTTCCGCGCCCAGCGGTGCACCGTGCGCGCCGCCGGTGTTCTGCTTTTTCGGCGAACCTTTGCCGATGACGGTCTTGCAGCAGATCAGCGTTGGCCGCGCGGTTTCGCGTTGGGCGTTGCGGATCGCTTCATCCACGGCATCGGCGTCGTGACCGTCGACGCCATAGATGATATTCCAGCCGTAGGCTGCAAAGCGCTGCGGGGTATTATCTGTAAACCATTGTTTTATATTGCCTTTTTCTGAATCAATGGAGATACCATTGTCGTCGTACAAGGCAATCAGCTTGTTCAGTTTAAGCGTGCCGGCGAGCGCGCAGGCTTCGTGCGATATGCCTTCCATCAGGCAGCCGTCGCCGAGGAAGACATAGCTGCGGTGATCGACGATGTGGTGGCCGTCGCGGTTGAAGCTATCGGCGAGCACGCGCTCGGCGATGGCCATGCCGACGGCGTTGGCGATGCCCTGGCCCAGCGGACCGGTGGTGGTTTCCACACCCGGGGCCAGACCGTGTTCGGGATGGCCGGCGGTTTTGGAATGCAGCTGGCGGAAGTTTTTCAGTTCTTCAATCGGCAGGTCGTAGCCCGTCAGGTGCAGCAGCGCGTAGAGCAGCATTGAACCGTGGCCGTTCGACAGTACGAAGCGGTCGCGGTTGGCCCACTGCGGATTCGCCGGGTTGTGGCACAGATGGCGGTGCCACAGCGCTTCGGCGACTTCGGCCATGCCCATCGGCATGCCCGGATGGCCGGAGTTGGCCTGCTGCACAGCGTCCATAGCCAACGCGCGCAGCGCGTTCGCCAACTCGGGTCGGGAACTCATGGCTTGCAATCCTGAAGTGGAATGGCGGGGCGGAAAAGTCATGATTATAACGGCTGACCCCGGGGCCGCGCGAGGGCGGCGCACGTTGCACGGCCGGTTGGGCCGCGTATTTCCTAGTCGTCGCTCTTGCGCGAGGTCTTGATGCCCAAGTGCTTGAGCTTGCGATACAAATGCGTGCGTTCCAGGCCCACGACATCGGCCACGCGGCTGATATTGCCGCCTTCCCGCGCCAGGTGATACTCGAAATAAATGCGTTCGAAGGCATCGCGGGCGTCGCGCAACGGCGCGTCGAGCTGCAGCACGGCTTCCGCGCCGGGCGTCGCCGAATGCGGCACGACGCGCTGAGTTTCTTCCAGCGAAATCTGTTCACCGGCCGCGGTATTGGCCAGCGTTTGCACGGCACTGCGCAGTTCCGACAGATTGCCCGGCCATTCGTAGTTGCGCAGGGCATTCAGCGCCGCGGTGCTGAAATGCCGCGACGGCACCTGCTTCTGCTCGACCATGTCGGAGAGCAGCGCTGCCGCCAGTTCGGGAACGTCATCGCGCTGCTCGCGCAGACGCGGCAACTGGATCGTCGTTGCGCCGAGCATCTGGTACACCCGGTCGTCGAATGCGCCGGCGGCGACCTGTTCCGCCAAAGGGCGCGTTGCGCAGCAGATCACCCGCACGTTGTAGCGCTCGGCCTGGGACAGCAGCACGAACAGGCCGCGCTGCTCGAGTTTGCTGAATTCGGCGACATCGCGCACCAGCAGCGTGCCGCCGCGGGACGCCTGCAGCAAATCCAGCGGCGCCTCCACCGTCTGCGCGCCGAGTTCCACCACGGTCCACGGCATGCTCGGCGTGTGCAGGATGCGTGCGCAGGCTTCGAACGCGCAGCCTGGCGCCCCCTGGATCAGCACGGCTGAACGGCTGGCGGTAATGCGTTCCAGGCGCTGTTTCAGCTCCTGGACCACCGGCGTGCGACCGAGCATGCCCAGCGCCGCCGCCTGCGGCCGCTGTTCGCCGCGGGTGATCGCCTTGCCGACGGTGGTCAGCAGCTTCTGCAACGCGATGGGTTTTTCGAGGAAGTCATAAGCGCCGATGCGCGTGGCCTCAACGGCGGTATCAATGGTGCCGTGACCGGACATCATCACCACCGGCATCGTCAACTGGCCGGTGCTTGCCCACTCCTTGAGCAGCGTGATGCCGTCGGTATCCGGCATCCAGATGTCGAGCAGCACGAGATCGGGGCGGTTCTGAGTGCGGAAGGCGCGTGCCGCGCCGGCGTTTTCCGCCAGTTGCACGTCGTAACCCTCGTCGGAAAGAATTTCCGAGAGCAGTTCGCGGATGCCGATTTCGTCGTCTACTACCAGTATCTGTCGCATGGTCGGTTTCTACAGGTTCATGCCGCGGGGCGTGCACCGGCGTTACTGACTGCCGGAGGCAACACGATGGCAATGCGCGCGCCGTGGGGCGCAACATTGGTGATGGTGACTTCGCCGTGATGCTCTTCGACGATTTTGCGCACGATCGATAGGCCGAGGCCGGTGCCGCGCGACTTGGTCGTGACATAGGGTTCGAATGCGCGTTTCATCAGGTGCTCGGGAAATCCGGTGCCGTTGTCGGTTACCGAAAACTCGGCGCGGCCGTCACGCAACGCGGTGGCAATCTCGATGCGCGGCGCGGCAGCCCCGCCCAGTGCATCCTGAGCATTCTGCAACAGATTATGAATCACCTGGCGCAACTGCGTGCTATCCCCCTGCACCGCAGGCAGATCCGGTGCAAGACTCAGCTGCATGCTGGAGCCCAGGGATTCGTACAGCGCCAGCACTTCACGGATCAGGCTGTTGAGGTCGAGCACGCGCATCGAAGGTTCCGGCGTGCGCGCATACTGGCTGAAGGCATCGACCATACGCTTCAGCGCGGCCACCTGGTTGACGATGGTCTGCGTGGATCGCGCGAGTATTTCGGCGTCACCCGCTTCCAGCTTGGGCTGCAGTTTCAGCTGCAGGCGTTCGGCCGAGAGCTGGATCGGGGTCAACGGATTCTTGATTTCATGCGCCAGCCGTCGCGCCACCTCCGCCCAGGCGGCATCGCGCTGGGCCTGCAGCAGGTGGGTGACATCGTCGAACACCACGATCAGGCCGGCATTTTCCGCCTCGCCGAAACGGGTCGCCCGCAGCAACAACACCTGTGTGCCGTCTTTCAGTTCCCGTTCGACCTGCCGCTGCCATTCCGTGCCGGCGGCGCCGGTAAACGCTTCGGCTAGCGCCTGGGCCAGCGATGCAAAGGAAGCCTCTCGCAGCGGCCATTCCTGCACGCTGCTGCCGATCAGCGCAGCGCTGTCGGTGCCGAGAATCTGCGCGGCGCTGGGGTTCGCCGAACGCAGGCGCATTGTTGCGTCGAATGTCAGCACGCCCGCCGAAAGATGCGCCAGCACGCTTTCAAGATAGGTTTTGGCGTGGGCCAGTTGCGCCTGATTGCGCTCGACGCGCGACTGGGCTTCGGCAAGCTGCAGCGTCATGCTGTTGAATGACTGTGTGAGCTGACCCAGTTCGTCGCGGCTGGCCACCGCGGCGCGACGGCTGAAGTCACCCTGCGCCACTGCGCGGGTGCCTTCGACCAGCGCGCTCAGTGGCGCGGACAGCCGGTTCGACAATACGAACGCCAGGCCCAGCGAGGACAGCAGGGCGAGCAGCAATGTCAGCGTCAGCGTGATCGCATAAAGCCGTTTGAGGCCGCGCCGCGACAGCTGCAGTTCCTGATATTCGCGGTAACCGGACTGCACGACCTCGGCATCGTGCGCCAGCTGCGCCGGCACCGCCTGCAGCAGCTGCAGCACCCGCGCATCTTCAGTCAGCGACACCACATCCACCGGCGCCAGCACGCGCAGATAAAGGCCACGCTCCGGCACTGATTCGATGGCGCTATACGACCGCTGCAGACGGATCTGGCGCATTGCCGTTGCACTCGGAGCCTCCGGCGCCATGCCGCTCAGCTCGTTGCCTGAAAACGCCAGCAACTTGCCGCGGACCGTAAACAGCGTTGCCTCCTCAACCGCAGCCTGCTCGCGCAGTGTGTTCAGCACGGTGACGTGCTCCGAAGGGGCTCTGGTCGACAGCGTCAACGCCATCCTCTCGGCCTTGGCGCCCAGTTCCTTGAGCCGGCCGTCGAGATTGACGCGTCCGAGGTTAAGTCCGCTTTCCAGCGCACTGTCGAGGCGCACCTCAAACCAGGATTCAATGCTCTGCGACACGAATTGCACTGACACGCCGTAGATCAGCGCGCCGGGCAGCACCGCCATCAGTCCGAACAGCATCACCAGGCGCAGCGTCAGCTTGGCACCAAACACGCCGGCCTTCAGTTTCTTGCGCAGACTGACCAGCTGATAGGTGACCATTGCGGCCAGCAGCACCGCGATGACCAGATTGACGCCGAGCAGGACTGGGTAATACTCGGAAAACAGCGCGGTGTTGGCGCTGACCGACGCCAGCAGAAATACCGCGGCGACACCGAGACCGACGCAGATCAGCAACAGATAACGCATCACGGCGCCGGTGCGGGGCAGTCGGGCGGCGGCGGTATTCATGGCGTTACCGTCCAGCGATACCAGTCGGAGCCCAGGCTCCATTCACGCGAACCCAACGCGTTCAGATTGAACGGGCGCGGTAACTGCGCGGTATCAAGCCGCAGCCGCAGTCCGGCCATGTACGTCGAGCCTTTGCTGAGCGCACCGGGCTCCAGTTCCTCGCGTCGGCGCACCCGGCTCAGAAACTGCAGGGCCTCATTCAGGGTGACGAAGTTCTGATAAAACGCACCGACACCGATGCGGTATTGCCGCGTCAGGGCGTTATAAGACAGTCGATACTGCTGTTGCAGGGCGACCGCCTTGTCGTTGAACCAGTACCAGCGTGAACGCACCATTTCAAATTCAAGCTGGAAATAAAGGGGGATGCCCTTGTTCAGGGCTTCTTCCAGCGGGGCCGACAGGACGATGTCGATGTCGGCATCCAGCACATAGGCTTCTTCGACGGGCGCCACCACCGCGCGGCGCACTTCGATGCCGTGCGGTTGCGCAGCGTAGGCACTGAAGGTGGAGAACAGCAGCGCCAGCAGCAACACCGTCTTGCGCATCAACAGCGCAACCTTGCGCGGCCTTTGCGCTGATGCGTCAAACCTTTGCGCTGGCGCGTCAAACCTTTTCCAGAAGGGCGTAATAGAAACCATCATGCGCGGCGTCAGGAAAAAGTTGACCGTGGCTTTGTCTCAAGCCTTCGGCGGAAAGAGAGACGGCGATCTGCCGGGCATCGTCATGCCGGGCAATGAACTGCTCGACCTGCCGGCCATTCTCTTCGCTGAAAACGGAGCACGTCGCATACAGCAATTTACCACCACTGCCGAGCAACTGCCAAAGCGTGTCGAGAATCTGTGTCTGCCGTTGCGCCATGGCGGCGATATCGGTGGGTTTGCGCAGCCATTTGATGTCGGGGTGGCGGCGCACCACGCCCGAAGCGGTGCACGGTACGTCGGCAAGAATGCGGTCGAATAGACCCGCGTTGCGCCAGGCCGCGGGGTCGCCGGCGTCGGCCTGCAGCAACTTTGCGTTCAGCGACAGCCGGGTCAGGTTTTCGGTCACGCGTTGCAGCCGCTGTGCGTCGATGTCGGCAGCGGTCAGGTCAATATCCGCCAGCTCCAGCAGATGCGCGGCTTTGCCGCCGGGTGCAGCGCAGGCATCGAGCACGCGCATGCCGTCAGCGACATCGAGCAGTTCGGCCGCCATCTGCGCGCCGGCATCCTGCACCGAGACCTGGCCATCGGCAAATCCCGGCAGCAGGGAAACCGGCCGCGGCTTTTCGATGACGATACCCTGCCGGCCCACGACATGCGCGGCGATATCCTGCAGCTTCAGCATTTCGAGGTAATTGTCGCGGGTGATCTTTCTGCGGTTCACGCGCAGTGTCAGCGGCGGGCGGGCGTTGCCGGCATCGAGAATTTCACGCCAGGCCTCGGGGTATTCGGCGGCGACACGGTCGATCCACCATTGCGGATAGGAATAGCGGCCGAGATCCGTCGCCATGATCGCAGCGTCAAGTTCGTCGCGGCGGCGCAGAAAATTGCGCAGCACCGCGTTGACCAGGCCCTGGGCTTTTGGAAAGCCCAGCTTGGCGGCCGCGGGAACCGCGTGATTGACGATCGCATATGAATGCGCTTTGGTATGCATCAGCTGGTACAGCGTGACCTGCAGCAGATTGCGCACTGGCAGATCGGTCAATGGCCGAGACAGCAGCCGGTCGATCGCGGCATCGACATAGCCGAGATGACGCAGCGCGCCGTAGGCGACGTCCTGCACCGCGCCGCGCTGTTGCGGGCTCAGCGTGGCGTGTTGCCGCCATACGGCGGTGAGTTCCGAGTCGAGACTGCGGCCGGCGAGTACGCGGCCGACAACATGTGCAGCGAGGCACTGGGTGCGTTCCATATTCAGGGCATCCTGTGCGGTTTAGACATCCAGACGCTCGCCCGGTTGAAGGGCTGCGCCAGTAAGAAATGATGCGGCAGCGAGCCGCTTGCCGCCGGCACGTTGCAGTTCGAGCAATCGCAATGCGCCGTCTCCCGTAGCGACAACGATGCCATCGGCATCCGCCAGCAATACCGTGCCGGGAACTGCCGATGCAGCCGATACCGGTTCGGCGCGCCACAGTTTCAGCGGCTGGCCCTGCCATGTCGTGTAAGCGCCGGGCATCGGGTTATAGGCGCGGATGGCGCGAGCCAGTTCCGCGGCTGGCCGGTTCCAGTCGATGCGTGCTTCGGCCTTGGTAATTTTTGTGGCATAACTTGCGCGAGCATGGTCCTGGGCCACCGCAGCAGGCTGTTCATGCAATACGCGAACAATCAGTTGCGCTCCCAGCGCCGCCAGTTTGTCATGCAGCGTCTGCGCGTTGTCATCGTCAGCAATCGGTATCGCCTGCTCCAGCAGCATCGCGCCGGTGTCGAGTCCGGCGTCCATCTGCATGATGGTGACGCCGGTTTCACGATCACCGGCGAGGATGGCGCGCTGGATGGGTGCTGCGCCGCGCCAGCGCGGCAGCAGGGATGCATGAATGTTGAGGCATCCCAGACGCGGCAGGCGGAGTACCGATTCCGGCAGGATCAGGCCGTAGGCGGCCACCACCATCGCGTCGGCTCCAACAGCTGCAAGCTGCGCGATCACGACATCGTCCTTGAGGGTGGCCGGCTGCGCCACCGCAAGTTGTTTCGACAACGCCAGTTGCTTCACTGCGGAAGCCTGTGGCTTGAGGCCGCGTCCGGCCGGGCGATCGGGCTGGGTCAATACCAGCGGCACCCGGTGCCCGGCTTGCAGCAGGGCATCCAGGGCGGCAGCAGCAAAAGCCGGCGTTCCTGCAAATAGGATGTTCACGTGGTCGGGGTGCCGGGGTTGTGCCGGCTTTACATGGACTGACGTTGCTGCTTGGTCAGTTTGGCGGTAATGCGTTGTTGTTTCAGGCGCGACAGCTTTTCGACGAAAACCCGGCCGACCAGATGATCCATTTCATGCTGGATGCACACTGCCATCATTCCGTCGGCCTCAATGAGGCGTTCTCGACCCTGTTCATTCAGCGCTTTGACCGTGACTTTTGCCGCACGGGTGACTTTTTCGTAGATCCCAGGCACCGAAAGACAACCTTCTTCACATTCTTCTTCGCCTTCGGCGCGTATGATTTCGGGATTGATGAAGACCTGCAGTTGGTCGTGGGTTTCAGAAATATCGATAACGAGTATCCGCAGATGCACGTCGACTTGTGTTGCAGCCAGACCAATGCCGGGTGCCGCGTACATGGTTTGCGCCATGTCTTTGATTAATTTGCGTATTTTATCGTCTACCCGGGCAACCGGCGCGGCTACTTTGTGCAACCGTGGATCGGGGTAGTGCAGGATGTGTAGTAAAGCCATGAAAAACTTGCCTATTTAATCAACTAGATGCAGAATTTAAACCAAACTCTCACGTTGGCAGGCGGCTTCTGCACCCTGCGTCAACGACGCGCACATAAGGTGGGGCTCCACATGCGAAAAGCAATTATATCCCTGATTTTGTTGATAACTCCCGCATGGACTGTGCTGGCCGCGGACGCCCCGGCGATCCAAGAAGGGGCCCCGGACCGCTATGTGGTGCAAAAAGGCGACACGCTGTGGAGCATTTCCGGCCGCTTTCTGAAGGAACCATGGCGCTGGCCCGAGCTGTGGAAAATGAATCAGGAGCAGATGAAGAACCCGCACCTGATTTTTCCCGGCGACGCCATCGTACTCGACCGCAGTGGCGGCGAAGCCAAGTTGCAGCTGGTCCAGCTCGAAACCACCAAACTGGAGCCGCGGATCCGGGTTGAGCGCTCTTCGCGCGATGCCCTGCCGAGCATTGCACCATCGGTGATCGAACCGTTCCTGTCCAAACCTTTGGTAGTCAGCGCCAATGAGCTCGACGGTGCGGCACGCATCGTCGCCGCCTCGGAAAGTCGCGTCACGCTGGGCGCCGGCGATCGCGCCTTCGTCCAGGGCATCACCAAGGACAAGGGGGATCAGTGGCAGATTTTCCGGCGCGGCGACCCGCTGATCGATCCGGACACCAACGAAATCCTCGGCTATGAAGCCACTTATCTGGGTGAGGCCCATGTCCGTCAGCATGGCGAGGTCGCCACCATCGATATCGTCCGCTCGGTACAGGAAGTGCACCGTGATGACCGACTGATTCCGCTGGGCAAACAGGCGCCGGTGTTCTCTTATATGCCGCACGCGCCGATGGTTCCGGTTAAAGGGCGCATCATCTCGGCCTATGGCAGCCTCCAGGAAACCGGTCCGCTGTCGATCGTTGCCCTGTCGAAAGGCAGCAAGGACGGTTTGCAGGTTGGCTCGGTACTGGCCATTGAACGCAGCCAGACCACGGCGCGTTACAGCCAGCGCACCGAGGCGCTGTATGGCCGATCCGGCATCAGCGGCAGCGACTCGCCGCGCGTTTATTACACCGAAACGATTCCGCCGCGCGACGTTTTCAC
>CAIZLW010000220.1 GCA_903933915.1 uncultured beta proteobacterium
CAAGGGCGACCCATTTACCCAATAAGAATCAACGCGTTGCGATATCTGTTGCAGACATCGTCTCCAGCGCACGACGTAAATTCGTGGCCTATGCCCTCATTGGCCACGAAAAGAAAATAACTATTTGTTTTTATTAGTTATTTTTTCTGGCCCCGATATTGCATACCTACGGGATTGGCACCTGCAGCGAGCCCCGCACATGCAAGAGCCCTCACCATCAGGAGATCCCATGCTAAATCGAGACAGTTTTTTCAAAAAAAATGATGACAGCCCACGGCGCGCGGTCAATGTCACGCCCGCACTGAGCAATCCCGCACCATTGAATGACGCCGCCTCCCGCCCCGCCATCAATCCAGCAGCACGCCCGGAAACCCCGCAAACGCCGGAACACGCCAAATCACCGCAATCCAGCGGCAGCCGGCTGATCGTCGGTCCGGACATCAAACTCAAGGGCGTCGAGATCACCGATTGCGACATCTTGGTGGTTGAAGGCACGGTCGAGGCCTCGATGGACAGCCGGGTGGTGCAGATTGCCGAACATGGCGTGTTCAAAGGAACCGTCAGCATTGATATCGCAGAAATCCACGGCCGCTTCGAAGGCGAACTGACCGCTCGCGATCAGTTGATCATTCACTCGACTGGCCGCGTTTCCGGAAAAATCCGCTACGGCAAGATCCAGATCGAGGAAGGCGGTGAAATTGGCGGTGATATCGCCAAGACGGACAAAACAGACAAAACCGAAACCCGTCTGTTGCGCGCCAGCCAGCCGGCGCTCAAAGCCGCAGGTGCCGCCGATTGAAGCGGCCGTAAGACTGAAGGGGCAGTAAAACTACGGGGCGGGTGGCGCAGCGCCCGCGCCCGCCGCTGCAAACTCGGCAAGGATCAGATCATTCAGATCCCGCGGTATCGGCACCACGCGCAACTTCAGCAACTGCATCAGCTGATCGCGCTCCTGGGCCGGCAGCCGTTCGTACTCGGATCGCGCATCCACAGCGATCGCCCGCTTCTCGGAAAACGACAGCGCCGCCAGGCGCTCATGCGCACTGCGCACCGCCGACGCGTGCTGCGCCAGCTCCTCGATAATCAACGGCCGCGCCAGCGCATTTTTCGGATCAGCCATCATGCGCATCAGGCTGGCATAAATGTCGGCGCGCTGTGACGCCGTCAGATGCACAAAACCGGCATCAAGCAGTCCGCGCAACTGCGCCTCGCTGACGCCGTAGACACCCGTCAGCGCCTGCGGAACTGATGGCGGCTGCGGCAGCGCGGCGTTGTTGACCGCGGACTCAATAGCTGAAGTCGCCATCTGGTCGCGCAGCATTTTCAGCAGGTACATCGTCAGCGGCTCCGCCGCCTGCGCAGGAACCGCTGCAAACAGCAGAGTGATGGATACCGCTCGCCCAAAGCGCTGCAGGTTCGACATGAGTGGGAGGGGCCGCAGACCGGCCGTGCAGGGGGATAACTATGTAACCGCCGCAGGCTGTGCAGTGTCAAGGCAATAACCCGCAGCAACGCCCGCATAGGTCGTCGCGATACGATGTAACTACATGTTTTTATTGATTATTTAAAGAAAATGCCACGGCACTTGAAACGCCGTGGCATCCCTCATTCGTCAGCAGTTTGCCCGGCAGGATCAGCGGCAGCGAAAATCCTCGACCGACTTCGCCAGACGCCCATCTGCAGTTTTCAGCGCACGCGTCACCGGCTGCGTCGCGCCGAACGTCGGCACAAAAGCCGAATGTTTACCGGCACCACCGATGACGGCCAGCAGAATGTCTTCGGGTGTCTGCACGGCATACATCAGATCATCCGGTTTGGGATTGGCCAGACGGTCCTTGAAGGTGATCTTGATGCGCCGCTCGATGTTGTCCTTTGAAAACCGGCCCACCGGCAGCGTCGCATGCTGCTGCAGAAAACGCTTGGCCTCCGCTTTCGAATACTGCGCAGCAACCGCCTTGGCATGCTCCGGCCCCATGATCACCAGCGGCTGCGCCTTGTAATAAACATCGTTCGAACCCGTCGTGCACATCGTGCCGGCAATCGTCATCAGCACGCCCTCGCCATCAAGGCTTTCGTGATCGTTGACGTTGTGCAGGCACTCCGCGCCGATCACCGTCACCGCGCTCGCTTCAAGCGGCAGGCCGCGTTCGACATGCAGCGGCTCCCACGGGCTGTCGGCTTCGTTCTCCGCCACCAGATAACTGTATTTTGCCGGCGAACCGAAGGTGGACATGTCGCCGAGCGCGGGAATCGCCCCGCCGATATTAAGCAGCGCCAGACGGATCGCGCGGCCGATGGTGGCGTTGGCGCGATGTCCGGGCCCGAATGCATTGTGACCTGCGTTGATATTGAGTTCCTTTGCCACCGGGCCGTTGACGATCACCAGCGGCGCGCACAAATGCGTGGTCGCCTGCACGCCGTAAAGATTCAGCGGTTCCTCGCACATCGCTTCGATCGCAAGCAGATACAACGGGAAATAACGCGGCTCGCAGCCCGCCATCACCGCATTCGCGGCCAGGCGCAGCGGTGTGGCTTCGCCCCAGCGCGGCGGAATCTTGGCGATCGGCTGGTCCCAGGGGCGATCACAGTATTCCAGCATCGCCGCGACGCGCGCTTCCGTCGGCGGCACCACCGGCAGGCCGTCACCCCAGCCTTTTTCCATCACCAGCGCGTTGACGGCATCAAAGTCGCCGTCGGCCTCGAGGCTCATGCCCGGCGCCTGCAGCAATTGGGCAAGGTTGCTCATTGCGCCTTCTCCTTCAGCAGTTTCACGAATTGCGTCACCGCATGGTCGGCGCGCAACTTGACCTCTTCAATGGACTGGCCGCCCAGCGGATGTTTGATCACCAGCAATGGCAGATCCGGCACGCCGAATACGCGCGCCTGCGCCTGCCCCAGTTTGAGGAAAGGATCGGAACAGATCACCGCAGCCGTCAGACCGCGCTTCCGCAGGTTCGCCATGTCGTGGACACTCCACGACGTGCACGACCCTCAATCGGCCATTGCGGTGATGACGTAATCCGATTCGGCAGCGAGTCGATCAAGAATGTCGGCCGGCGCGGGCAGGCTGACGCTGTCCTTGCGCAGTGCGACAACAGATGCCACCGGCAGCAGCGCCTTGACGCCGTCGACGATGAAGCGCAGCAGATGGTCGGCATTGCCCTTGCTGTTGTCGAGTATGCCCAGACGGATGCCGCCTTTGGCCACCGCACGCGTCTCGCTGACGGCCACGGTCTGGGGTGACGGCGCCTCCGGAATCACCAAACGGATTTTCTGAACCATATGAACTCCTGAATGCTGGATAAAAAACCGCACCTCACCGGCGCAGCCATTGGGCAATCTAACCCATGCCCCTCATCGGGGCAATGCGGCGACTCAGGGAATCCGCAGTTGCAGTCCAGATACCGGAAAAACAGAAATAAAAAAGCCACCAGCAGGTGGCTGAAAAAATCGGCAACCCGGATTTATTTCGGCTTGCCCGCATCCGCCAATTGTTTCAGCGTGAACAGATAGCTCGTATTGTCGAACGGCTTGTGACAGGCGAGGCATTCCGCCTGGTTGACGCCCGGCCGGTGCTGCTTCGCTGCGGTAAACACCGCGTAGTTCCACTCCTCGTTGCGCAGCATGTCCGGGATATCCTTGCCCCAGCCCGCATCACGCGCCATCGCGGTATAGAACATCAGCTTTTCCGCAACAAAAAACCCGTCAGGCCCGGTCACCGGTTTTTTGTCAGCCCCCAGTTTCGCGGCGTGCACCTCAACCAGCAGCAACGCGCCGTTGGGTACCGTCTTGCCATCCTTCGCCGCCTGCAGGGCCGCGTTGTTGGCAAAGTAATGGCGAACCTGCTGCGTCGCCGGGAAATTGATGGTGTGATATTTCGTGTAGGTCTTCTGGTAGTCCTCCGGGAACCGCACCTGGGACTTCGCCAGATTCGGCAGGAAATCCGACTTGGCCGTGGTCAGCGCGGCGCTGGGCTGCATCGAAAATAAGCCGCGACATTGGCGATGTCGTCCGCGCTCAACTGCTACGCAATGGCATTCATCACCGGATTCTTGCGTGATCCATCCTTCAGGGCGCGCAACTGCGATTCAAGGTACGCCCGCTTATGGCCGGCGAGATTGGGGATGGTATCGATGACGCTGATACCCGAGGCGCCATGACAGGCCGCACAAACCGCGGTCGCTCTGGCGTTGCCGGCATCGGCATCGGCAGCAGTCGCAATGGGCGTCACCAACAGCAACAACATGGGAACAAACGAGCGCATCGCACACCTCCTCAAGTGGGACAGCGTCGGAAAAGCGCCGCGGCAAGCCAGTACAGGTCGCTGCGGATACAGGGCTAACAGCATACGCGTGCCCGGCATTCCGCAAATAAAAAAGCCACCGCAAGGGTGGCTTCTTCATTTGTGGCGTCCCCAACCGGATTCGAACCGGTGTTACCGCCGTGAAAGGGCAGTGTCCTAGGCCTCTAGACGATAGGGACTACGTCTGATTACAGCGAGGTGTACTGCTGGTGGAGGTAAGCGGGATCGAACCGCTGACCTCTTGCATGCCATGCAAGCGCTCTCC
>CAIZLW010000221.1 GCA_903933915.1 uncultured beta proteobacterium
ACGGCGCCTTGCGCTATGTGTCGCCCTCCAGCGAGCAAATTACCGGATATGCCGCGGACGAGTTTTACGCTGACCCGGAATTGCTGACGCGGATCATTCACCCGGATGATCAGCATCTCTGGGCCGAGCATACCCATCACATCACCGCCCTGGGCGTGCCGAAACCGGTTGATTTCCGCATCCGCACGAAGGGCGGGGCGCTCGTCTGGATATCGCATCTCTGTCGGCCTGTGACAGACGCTGGGGGGCAGGCGCTTGGACGACGTGGCAGCAATCGCGAAATTTCCGAGCAAAAATATGCCGAGGCGGACCTCAAGCGTAGCCATGCCGATCTGCAACGCTTTGCCGAGGTCGCCGCACATCACCTGCAGGAGCCCGCGCGGCGCCTGGCCACCTATGCCGAGCGCCTGACCCAGCAACTGGGTGGACGGATCGACGATCCCCAAACCCGGCTGTCGCTCGAATTCATCGGTCAGGAGGCGCGCCGCGAGCAGGACCTGCTGCGCGATGTCGAGCGTTATCTGGCAGCCGACCAGCCTCGCGGTACAGTCGAGTCGGTCGATGTATGTCAGACAGTTGCGCGGATCCTGGCACGGTCGCAAGACCGGATCAGTGCTGCCGGCGCCAAAGTCACGGTGGGCGACTTGCCTCCCGCCTGCATCGACGCACCACGCCTGGAAGATATGTTCTCGGTGGCTCTGAACAACGCCCTGTGCCACGGCCGCGGCGAGCAGCCGCTGTGCATCACGGTCGAAGGTGAACGCCACGAAGGAAAAGTGCGCTACAGCGTCAGCGACAACGGTCCCGGCGTGGAAGAGCAGTACCGCGAGCAGGTGTTCGGCGTCTTCGAACGTTTGTCGTCGGGCAATGCCGGCACCGGGATTGGGCTGGCCATCTTGCGTCGTGTCGCGGAGAGTTGCCACGGCAGCGCCTGGATTGAAGAAACCCCGGGCGGCGGTTGTCGCGTCCTGTTTGAATTACCCATCGGAAATATTGGAGAACCGCTATGAATGCCCCAGCGCAGCTGTTCAACATTCTGCTTGTCGAGGATGAACCGGCCGACGCCAACCTGGTGAAAGTCGCCTTCTCCGAAAATAATGTTCTGGCCGAGGTGAACTGGGTCGTTGATGGCCGCGAGGCCCTTGAATACTTGCGCCGTGATGGTTCGCGCTTTGCCAATGCTTCGCGCCCCGACCTGATCCTGCTCGACCTCAACATGCCGCGCATGGACGGCAGGAAATGCCTTGCTGCGCTGAAGCAGGATCCTGATTTGTGCAGTATTCCTGTGGTCGTGATGACCACCTCAGGCGTCGAGCGTGACGTGGCCGCTTCCTACATGCTGAGCGCCGCCGGCTACATCACCAAGCCGGTGGATATGGTTCAGTTCATGGATGTCATTCGCAACCTGGGCGCGTACTGGTTTGCCCTGGTGCGACTGCCTGAAAACAAGAAACCCGCGCAATGACTGAAACTCGCCCCTCCGCACATCAGCCCGGAATAAGCCCATGCCTGAACTTGTTCAAAGCAACCTGACAATCCTGGTGGTCGAGGATGACCCCGGCGACTTCGGCCTGGTGCTGGCGCAGGTTCGCCTCGCCAAGCTCGGCCCCCCGGGAGTCGCGGAGCCGGTAGTCTGGGCCAAGACCCTGGCCTTGGGCATCACCGCGGCGCGACGCGACACACCCGATGTCGTGCTGCTCGATCTGTCGCTGCCCGATTCCAAGGGGCTCGCCACGGTGCAGGCGATGCGTGCC
>CAIZLW010000222.1 GCA_903933915.1 uncultured beta proteobacterium
GTCCATTTTGTTGATGAAGGTGATCACCGGCGTGTTCTGCGCCCGGCACACCTGCAGTAACCGCAGCGTCTGCGGTTCGATACCGTTGGCGGCGTCGATCACCATCAGCGCGGCATCCACCGCGGTCAGCACGCGGTAAGTGTCTTCGGAGAAATCGCGGTGGCCCGGCGTGTCGAGCAGGTTGATCACGCAGTCGCGGTATTCCATCTGCATCACCGAACTGGCAACCGAGATGCCGCGCTGCTTTTCGATTTCCATCCAGTCCGAGGTCGCGTAGCGCGAGGCCTTGCGCGACTTCACGCTGCCGGCGATGTGAATCGCGCCTGCGAACAGCAGCAGCTTTTCGGTCAGCGTGGTTTTACCCGCATCAGGGTGCGAAATAATGGCGAAGGTGCGGCGCCGGGAAACTTCCTTGTCGATACTCATGTCTGGCCTGGTCAGGCGTTCGCGCAGGATGCATAGAACGCGGTGCGGCGCGCATTATAAGCGATATTATTTATCAATAAATTCAATTAGATAAGCAATACACCCATGAATCCGGGTCTGATTAAAATGCAATCATGGACAATCTCTCCCGCTCCGCCACCGAAATGAATGCCTTAATCCAGCCGCCGAAAGCCGTATTCAACAACGAAAAAATCCATTGAACTTTGCGCAGGCTCCTCGAAATATCCGATAACCGGCAGCCAGTCGTTGCTCACGGCTGGCTATGGACTGACTGATTCAGAGCGGGTGCACGAAGCGGTGTTTTAATGCTGCCATGGCAGCACTGGATCAGGCTGGAAGCGCCTCGCAGTTGACTGGCCGAAGCCCCTGGCATACCGGAGCAAGAAGCGCAGTCAGCCCGCCCGACCGACCGAAACATGCAGGAGCTTTTCCCGGAGTTGCTCCAGCCGATACGGCTTACTGAGGAAATCGTTAACGCCAGCCGCAAGGCAATTCTCGCGGTCACGGGCAAACGCATTCGCCGTCAGCGCTATGATTTGCGGCTGCGCAGGCAAGGCGAGATTTCGAATTTCACGAGTCGCTGCAATACCGTCCATGACGGGCATTTGTACATCCATCAGAATGACGTCATAGCTATGGGTCTTCACGAGATCGACAGCCTGGCGACCATTTACGGCGACATCAACCGCATGGCCCAGTTTTTTCAGTAGTGCCTGCGCAAGCGTGCGGTTAATAGGATGATCTTCGACCAGCAGCACTCGCAACGCCGTCGATCCGCAAAGCGGCGCTTCGCTCTGTTTCGGTGCCGACCTGATGCCCTTAACCGCCGGCTCGAACATCAGGCTGAAACGGAATGTAGAGCCATGCCCCACCAAACTGTCGACGCTGATGCCGCCGCCCATTGCTTCGCATAGCCGTGCACTGATAGCCAGCCCAAGACCGGTACCTCCATAGGTTCTTGCTATAGAGACGTCGGCCTGCGAAAAAGCCTTGAAAAGCCGACCACGTCTATCCTCGGGAATACCAATGCCGGTATCGATCACGGCACAGGTCAAGCGGACCAGCCCGCCTGACGGCTCTGAAAAGCCGACTTCCACCGTAATAGCGCCCTTGTCGGTGAACTTGATGGCATTACTGATCAGGTTAATGAAAATCTGCCGCATCCGCATCGAATCGCCACGCAAAAGCGTAGGCGTATTGTCCGACAGGATGATTGCGAAGCCGATTCCCTTGCGCGCGACGGTCGGGGTGAACAGGGAAGTGAGCTTTTTGAGCTCCTCGCGTACGTCGAAATCGTGAAAGTCGAGACTAAGATGTCCGGCCTCGATCTTCGAAAAGTCGAGTATGTCATTGATCAACCCGAGCAAATCATCAGCGCTCTTGCGGATCATCGAGAGATGATCACGTTGCGTCGCATCGAGCGCCGACAACTCAAGCAATTCCGACATACCCATAATGCCGTTCATAGGGGTGCGTATTTCGTGGCTCATCATCGCCAGAAAATCGCTTTTGGCGTTGTTTGCCGACTGTGCTTCCTTGAGTGCACCTTGCAACTCTAAAGTACGGGCGGCAACCTCCCTCTCGAGGGAGTCCGCAAGCAGCATTAGTTCCAGGTTGGTGCGATACAGTTCGAGTGACTTTTCCTCCAGCAGCCGTTCCGCCTCCTTGCGCGCAGCACGCTCCCGCTCCGCACGCCCGGTCAGGCGTCGGATGGAATCAGAAAGCTGTGACTGTTCCCCGGTCATTGGGGGGGGTCAACTGTACTCAAGAAGGAAGCGCTCCCTACGTTGCTCACCCTCGCCAATCGTTTCCCGACAAAGGCGGGCTGTCCGGCCAAAGTGCTTAATACAACCCAGGATCAAACCCTCAGCAAGGTCCTCCAAGTGACGAACCGACGAATAGACAATCACCAGCCGCCGGTCGTCGTGGTGCTCGACATCGAAACGCGGCAACTCCGCATCCGGATACAGCTTGCGTACCTCGGAATGAATCACATCCTCAATCCCGACAAGAAAACTGAATGCGTCGCCATGATCCTTGAAGAAGGTCGGAAATCCGTTAACAAAGCTTGTGAAAAGATACTCACCAAAAGTGCGCAGCAGATCCGGCACCGCCACTCCCGACCGGGTCGAAAGCGCCATAACCAGCGCAACCATCTCCCCATGCGGGTAGGTACCGACAGCCGTGTAAGCGCCGCCGGAAGGAAGCTCTACATCCTCGATGATGTCATCGACCATGTCCGCAGAAAATTGTTTCTCGACCATATCCATGAATTCCGTGAAAACCACGCCTTTCATTCAATCGTCCCCCATTGGTTTAGGTCGTTAAGGCATCAGATTGATGCCGGCGCAATAACGGCAGCGGGTGCATGCCACGATGGCCTGGAACAAGCATTGATTCAAGTCCTTACCCCTTGCTCGCTTAGGTTTCGTTTAGCGCATCTAAGGGTTCTTGCCATTGAAGATTTTTGCCTTACTTTCAGGGCTGATGCAGCATATCTTTTAACTGCATCATTACGTTCATTTATCGGGCCGATGTCTTGCGCAGCAAGCCCTGGTCCGATTTTAGGTCATCTTCATATTGCCGTCACTCCCGATACAGTTGGTCACCTCACCCCTCCAGATAACAGCAATCCGATATTGGTCAGCCGCCCTCAGATGAGCCGAGGATCTCCGCCGTCTGGCGAAAAGCCTTTTCATCATAAGAATTTTGGTGGCTTCTTTCTCACAACGGGTCAAAGGGGGCATGATTGGAGTGTCTACAGCCTATTTGCAGACCGATGCAGTGCAGATAGGCCCGCAGAAAAAGCAAGTCGCGGGCCACATGAGGCACCGTGTATCAACACCACACTGGTGGCGGAGTTGGCTGTGACAGCGCCAGTGTTGGCTGTGATAGCCCGGGCTGCCTGCATCACGAAAAAATGGGGCCATAACGCCAACAGCAAAAAATTCCGGGGTCAGCGATCCGAACTTTTGCGAAATGCGCTGATAGCCATGGCGCAGGAGCCCCCACCCACCGCCAACGTCATATCAGGAATGCACTCGCGGTGACAAGCGGGATACCAGGAAGATTGTCTGGGTGCCCGCCTTGATACATCCGCAAAAATTTCACGAAAGCCATAAACATCAGTTTGGCTGCGCAGCATTAGAACGGAAAAATGACAAGCCACTTACCGGTAATCCGGGTAATTCGGAGAACCTCCGCAACCGGCAGCCCGCTGACGGCAGACCGTTTTGGCTAGAGCGACTTATGCATACCGTCGCAGAACGGCGGATTTTTCGTGCGCTTGCAGCCGCACAGCCATTTCTTTTCAGCTTCGGCCACGGTAAATTTTACCGGTGTGAATGCCGTGCCCTTGTGCGAACCGTCGCAGAACGGCTGCTTCTTCGACTGGCCGCAGGCGCACCACCAGTAATCACCGGGTGTGAGTTCCAGGGCATAAGGCGCTTTCTGCGGGCAGGCGGGTTCGGACATGGCGGCGCTCCATTGTTGACTGTGCATGCCAGCTTCTGCGCAATCGCCACACCCGTCAAGCGCGCGGGGTATGATCCTTTGTCATACTCTTAACCCGTCATGACCATGCGCACCCCGCTGCTTTACCTGGCCACCCTGCTGGTCGCAACCAGTGCATCAGCACAGTCGGTGCGCACGATTGACATCCCCACTCGCCCCGCGGTCACCCAGCGCATTCTGGTGATCACGCCGGACAAACCCAGGGCCGCGGTGATCCTGTTCGCCGGCGGCGATGGCGGCCTGACGCTGGAAGGGGATGGCCGCATCCCGAAACTGGCGGGCAATTTTCTGGTGCGCAGCCGGCAGCAATTCGCCGATCAGGGACTGACCACGGTGGTCATCGATGCGCCGTCGGACAGACAGTCGCCGCCCTACCTTTCCGGCAGCCGGCAGACCGCCGAACATGTCGCCGACGTCAAAGCGGTGATTGCCTGGCTGCGCGAGCAATCGAAGATTCCGGTGTGGCTGATCGGCACCAGCCGCGGCACCCAGTCGGTCGGTTACATCGCCACCCAGTTGCCGCAGGCCGAGGGCGGGCCCGACGGCATCGTGCTGACCTCCTCCATCGTGCGTGACCAGCGCTCACGCGCCGTGCCGGAAATGGCGCTGGACCGCGTGCGTATTCCCGTTCTGGTTGCCCACCATCGTGAGGACGGCTGCCGCGTCTGCCTGTTTGCCGATGTGCCGCCGGTGCTGGAACGGCTGACCGCCGCGCCGCGCAAGGAACTGATGGTCTTCGACGGCGGCATTTCGGTCGGTGACCCCTGCGAGGCGCGCGCCTATCACGGCTTCAATGGCATCGAGCGCGAGGTCATCGCAGGCATCGCGGCGTGGATCGCGCCCTGAACGGCAGCGGAGCGGCGTCCGTTATAATCGCCGCTCATTTTTCCCGGTAACAGCCATGCATCTCGTCATCCAGGGCGCGGACATCGAAACGCGCGACCTCAAGGAACTCGCCAAACTCGCCGGCGCTGCCGCCATCGACCGTCTCTCGGCCACCGCATTCCGTCTCCGCGGTGCGCAACCAGCAGCCGGCATCGCCGATCTTTGCGGCACTGCGAAACTCGACTTCGGCTTCGTACCCGAAGACCGCAAACTGAGCGATTTCAAACTGCTGGTGATGGACATGGATTCGACGCTAATCACCATGGAAACCATCGACGAACTCGCCGACATGGTCAGCATCAAGGCCGAAGTCGCGGCGATCACGGAACGTGCGATGCGCGGCGAGATCGAATACGACCAGAGCCTGCGCGAGCGTCTGGCGCTGCTCAAAGGCCTGGATGAATCCGCGCTGCTGCGGGTTTATGAGGAGCGGCTGAAATTTTCACCGGGCGCCGAGCGCATGCTCGCCGCAGTGCAGGCGGCCGGCATCAAGACCTTGCTGGTGTCCGGCGGCTTCACCTACATGACTGACCGCCTGAAAACACGCGTGCAACTCGATTACACGCACTCCAATGTGCTGGAAATCAGCAACGGAAAATTGACAGGCAAAGTCCTCGGTGAAATCGTCAATGCCGATGCCAAGCTCGCCGCACTGAAACGCATTGCCGCTGAAATCGGGGCTGCGCCCGCACAGATTGCCGGTGTCGGCGACGGTGCGAACGACTTGAAATTCCTCGCCGCCTGCAGCGTCAGCTTTGCCTATCACGCCAAACCGGTGGTGCGCGAACAAACAAGCTATGCGATCAACCACGCCGGGCTGGATGCCATGCTTTGCCTGCTTTCCGCAGAGCAGGAATAAAGCCGGTGCGCAACACTCCCGATTGAGCACCAACTGCAGACGCCGATGTTAACTTTCATCAAGGAAGCCATGACCACATCCCCCGGCAGCATCATTCGCGCATTGTTCGTTTTCACCGCAGCTGTGTTCGCGCAGGCTGCCACGGCAGCGGATTACCCGACAAAACCCGTACGACTACTCGTCGGTTTTCCGCCGGGCGGCGCAGTTGATGTCACCGCGCGGACACTGGCGCCGCCTGCTTCCGAGCGGCTCAAGCAGCAGGTCGTCGTCGACAACCGGGGCGGCGCGCACGGCAACATCGCCGCGGAAATCGTGGCACGCGCCACACCGGACGGACACACGCTGCTGCTAGGCACGATCAGCATCCTCGCCATCAATCCGGCGCTGTACAAAAACCTGCCGTTTGATTCGATGACTGATTTCGCGCCAATCAGCATCCTGGTGTCGGTGTCAAACATCGTGGTGGCGCACCCTTCGACGGGGGTCAGCACCATGAAGGAACTGATCGCACTGGCCCGCGCGAAACCGGGCATGCTGACCTTTGCGACTTCAGGCACCGGCAGTCCCGGACACCTCGCCGGCGAACTGCTGAAAACGCTGGCGAAGATCAACATGACGCATGTGCCCTACAAGGGCGGCGGCCCGGCAATGTCGGATCTGCTCGGCGGTCAGGTCAATACCATGTTCGCTACGGTATCCACAGCGGTGCCGCACCTGAAATCCGGGAAGCTGAAAGGGCTGGCCGTCACTTCAGGACGCCGCGCCGCAGCCCTGCCCGATGTGCCGACCATTGCAGAGGCGACGGGCTATCGCAGCTACGAGGCCAACAACTGGTATGGATTGCTGGCGCCGGCCAAAACACCGCCGGTGATTATCGACAAACTGAATGCCGAAATACATGCCGTGCTGAAGCAAACGGATGTACGTGAGAAGCTGCTGGCGCAGGGACTGGAAACCTCGCCGAGCACGCCGGCCGAGTTCAGCACCTACCTCAAGAACGAAATCACGAAATGGGCGAAGGTCGTGAAAGAGGCCAATGCCCGGGTGGACTAAGGCACTCACCCTTTACGCACGATAAACGGCAAGCCCCGAAATTCAGCACGCCTTGGCGGGCGCGCCTGTCAATTGGGAAACTTGTAGAAGTCCCGATTCAGCCACGCCACGATGTCTTCAACCTCCTGCGCGGTGAACTTCGGATTCATCCGGTCATTCCAGCGCTGCGTTGCCTTTTTCAGCGCAGCCGTCGTTTTGACCTTCGCCCACGGCGGCACGTAACGCTCGGCGCCATGGCAGCCCAGGCAGTCCTGATGCAGTTTCTCCCCCCGCACCGGATCACCGGCGGCCTGCGCCGACAAAACAATGCCGCACAGTGCCATGCCCAGCAGCGCCAACCGGAACCCGGAATTCACGGCGCCGCCTTTTTCGCGCGGGAATGGTCGATGACCTGCAGACCGCGCACCCGGCCGCGTTCCTCCATCGCCTTGACGTGTTCGGCACGCAGCCGCTCGCGCTCTTCGAACGAGCCTGCGCCGCCCAGGCGTAGCCGGTAGCGCTCGCGCTCCTGCTTGGTCATCAATTCGGAACCGGGGATGATTTCGCGCGGCACCGGGAGGGGCTCGCCGGGAGCCGCAGCAAAGGAAAGTGGCGCAGTGCCGAGGGCCGCCGCCAGTGCGGCCTGTAATATTCTGGCGTATAGCGTGCTCATAAGCCGCAGTGTGCCACTGCGGCGGAATTACGGTTTGATGCGGGTCAAGCCTGCCGGGGTTCGTGATCGCCTGCGGCAGCCTCTTCTTTATCGGCCGACGCATCGGCGCCGACTTGCTGGTGATACATGCTGATCAGGCAGGCGGCGATGAGCATGGGCACCAGCAGCAGCAGCGCTTCACCGAAATAACCGGCAAAGAACAGCACTTCCGGCACGATGGCCGACCCGGTAAAAACAAAATCGACGAATCCGGCATTGATCATGGTCTGCTTCTCCCGAAAAATTAACAGACCTCCATGCCTCCCCATGAAGGTGCGGTGATACGCCGGAAGTACTGAGCAATTTGGATGCCAGATTAAATATCTTTTAAAATCAAATACTTAAATGATACCCATGGGGTCGGTAACGCACTCGCACGATGCGTCCCCAGCGCTACTGCACCAGCCTGGACCAACGGGGTCGCGCTTAATACACGCGCAACCGGGCACCGTCGCTGAACTGATAGGGCCGCAACGGCCCGGTGCCTTCGCTGCACATGCCGTAGATGAACGGCAACGCATCGCGGCCCGGCGTCAGAAAACGCAGGTCCTTGAACCACACGCAGAGGTGTGATGCGCCGATGTCGACCTCATGCAGCGCGGGATACGCCGAGAACCAGCGGAAGAATGCAAACTCCGGATGTTCGAAGGCGGCACGCACCGCGGCACCCTGAGAACCTTTGCCGTAACGCACATCGTTTTCCCACAGCGCCTGGTCGAGCGGCCGGTACACCGCATTCAGCCGCGCGATCAGGCCGGCATCCGGCGCCGCCGTGATCACCGATTTACGCAGCAGATTAACGTGGCTGTAGCGATAACCGGTATCGCTTTCGAGGATGACCATCCAGTTGAACGGCGACACCGGCCGCGGCAGCGCGCTGACCTTCACCGGCGACAGTCCCTGCTCACGCGCAGCGCGCTCGCCAAAATCCAGCGCCCCCTGCAACTGCACAAACTGGAACACGACATAAGCGGCCAGTACGCCCAGGCCGGCAACAGCAGGCCAGCGCGAGCGCCGCCACAGCAGCGACAACAACAGACCCGCAAGGATGATGCCGGTAAACCACAGATCGATGATGAAAGTCGTGCCGATGCCATGGCGGTAATCGGACAGCGGTGCAAAAATCATCGTGCCGAAGGTGGTGATCCAGTCGCCGGCAATGTGGATAAACAGCGACAGCGCAACCACCGGCGCATAGGTCCGCCAGTTCGGCCCGCCGCGCCAGATCAGCGCCAGCAGCCACGCAAGCAACACCGTCCACACCGGCAGCATGACCAGCGAATGCGTCACCCCGCGATGGTGGTACAGATAGGACAGCGGTGAAATCCACGTCGCCACGATATCGGCGTCCGGAAACGCCGCCACCAGCGCACCGATGGCCACGCGGCGTCCGAGAGGCAGCGCCGGTTTTTCGATACCGGCAGTGGCACGGGCCAGCAGTGCGCCGGAAAGCGCGTGGGTCAGGGTATCCATGACAGTCGTTGTGCAGTAGGTGGCAAAAAAACGGCGGCGCCGGATTGTAACCGACGCCGCCGGGTGTTCCTGATAACGCCTATTTCAGAACGATATCCAGCGTCTTGCCGAGACGGTAATAGGTTTCGTACTGTTCCTGCACGAACTTCGCGGTGTCTTCCGGCGACTTGATATGCGGCATCGAGCCGATTTTTTCGGTCGCCGCGATCCACTGTGGATCAGCACCGACTTTCTGCAGCGTGTCGCCCCACAGCGCGATCAGCTTGCGGTCCATTTTCGGCGGGCCATACAAGGCGCTCCAGCCAATGATGCGTTCCAACGCCGGGAAGCCCGCTTCCCTCGCCGTCGGCACATCCGGAATTTCCTTGAAGCGCTCCGGCGTCGTGGTCAGCAAGCCGCGCATCTGCCGGCTCTTGATAAAGCCCAGCGCAGTGCCGAGATTGGAGCAGCCAAAATCGACATGTTTGCCGAGCAACGCGGTTGCCGCTTCGCCGCCACCCTTGTACGGGATCTGGATCGCCGCTTCCTTGCCCAGCTTCTGCACGTCGAACAGCAGTTGTGGTCCCATTTCATGGATAGTGCCGACGCCAGCAGTGCTGTATTTCAGCTTGCCCGGATTTTTGCGGATGCCTTCGACCAGATCACCGAATGTGCGGTAAGGACTGTCGGCCACCACCGCGCAGACATAGGGATTCAGCTCGAGGATGCCGAGGAAAGTGAAGTCATTCCATTTGTAGCCAAGGTCCGGCTTCAGCGCCGGCAGCGTGGCCTGGGATCCGACGCGTGCCAGCAGCAGCGTATAGCCGTCGGGCGCGGCGTTTTTCACCTGCTCCGAACCGATGGCCCCGCTGGCGCCGACCTTGTTCATCACCACGGCGTTTTGCTTCAGGTATTTCGGGATCACGGCGCCGAGGTTTCGTGCCGCGAGGTCGGAGTCACCGCCCGCCGAGAACGGCGCGACGATCAGCAGCGGTCGTGTCGGATACTGCTGGGCGGCAACGACGCCTGCAATGACGGCAAGAATGCCGCCCACAACAAACACGACAGCACGGCTTACTGAACTGGATTTCATTTGGGTCTCCTCCCGGTTGAAATGCCTGACCTGCCTGCAAGGGCATTGTGCGGGGAGGATTATCGAAAAGCAACGGCAGGCCGGTCAGGCCCTAGTCCCAGCGGTCGTCCTTGACCTCAATAACGCCGTTTTCAACACGCAGCGGCAGTTTTGCGGTGGGCTCATAGGCCGGCGCCGTCAGCGCCTCGCCGGTACGGATGCAGAAGCGTGCGCCGTGGCGCGGACAGACCACCTGATCACCTTCGATCACGCCGCTGGCCAGCTCACCACCGTCGTGGGTGCAGACGTCTTCAATCGCAAAGAATTCGCCGCCGACGTTGAATACCGCCACCGTGGTGCCGTCGACATCGGCGACCTTGCAGCGGCCTGCGGCAATCTCACCGACCGCCGCCACCTTGATCCATTCCGCCATATTTATACGGCAACCACTTCCATATCGGGTTCGATCTGGCGCACCAGGCTCTCGATGCCGGCCAGCGTGCCCGACAGCGAACTCGGGCAGCTGCCGCAGGCGCCCTGGTAGTGCACCGACAGTTTGTTGCCCTCAAGCCCGACGACGTAGAGATCGCCGCCGTCGTTTTGCAGATACGGGCGTACCTGTTCGTCGAGCGCGGCATTGATTTTGTCCAGCCGCTCACGGTCTTCCGGGCTCAGCTTGGCCGGGTCCATCGCTTCGCTCGACTGCTCGGCCAGCTGCGCCGACTGCGCATCGGCCGACGGGGCTTCACGGATCGGCACCGCCAGATCGCGCATCAGCTCGTCCCAGTTGGCACCGCCGTCCTGGGTCACCGTCACCCAGTGATCGACGTAGAACACGTTGGTGACATGCCCGATATCGAACAAAGCCATCGCCAGCGGGTCCCCCACAGCCTGCTCCGGCTTGTCATACGAGCGGGTAATGCCCCAGGTCAGTGGCTCCCGCAGGATGAACTTCATCGCATTGGGGTTGGGGGTCGGTTCGATTTCGGCGATTTTCGGCATGAATGAAAGTTGCGGATGCAGTTGCTGTTATGGTTTTTATTATTCGGAGGAAGCGGTGTCGCTACCGGCAAACGCCGCATGCAGCGTATGCCAGGGCAGGATGGCGCACTTGACGCGGGTGGGCAGCTCGCTGACACCGGCAAACACGGTCAGGCGCCCGAGGTGATGCGGACCGGCGGCATCGAGCTTGCCGGTAGTCATATCGCGGAATTCCTGCACCATCATCTCGGCATCGGCTTTGCTTTTACCCTTGACCGCCACGGTCATCATCGACGCCGAAGCCTTGCAGATCGCGCAGGCCTCGCCCTCGAAACCAACGGCCTCGACCTGGTCGCCATTCAGCTTCAGCGACAGGTGGATGTGATCGCCGCACAGCGGGTTCACACCTTCCGCCTTGTGCGTGGCATCCCCGAGCATGCCCCAGTTACGGGGCTTCTTGTTATGTTCCAGGATCATTTCCTGGTAAAGCTGGCGGCTGTCCATTGCGGTATTCAGTGATTCAATGATTCGGTCAGGCAAACAGTTTCTGCACGCGGCCGATCGATGCCACCAGCGCATCGACTTCGGCCATGGTGTTGTAGAACGCGAACGACGCACGCGATGTCGCCGGCACCTTGAAACGCTGCATCACCGGCTGCGCACAGTGGTGGCCGGTGCGGATCGCCACGCCATCGTCATTGAGCAGCGAACCGACGTCGTGCGGATGCACGCCATCGAGCGCGAACGACAGCACAGCGGCTTTTTTCTCGGCGGTACCAATCAGCCGCACACCGGGCATACGATTGAGCTGATCCGTGGCGTAGTCGAGCAGATCGGTTTCATGCGCGGCAACGCGCTCAATGCCGATCGCAGTGATGTAATCAATCGCCGCACCCAGCGTGATCGCCTCGCCGATCGGCGGCGTACCGGCTTCAAATTTTGCGGGAATCGGCGCGTAAGTGGTTTTATCAAAGGTAACGGACAAAATCATGTCGCCGCCACCCTTGAAGGGCTGCATTTTCTCCAGCAGCGCGAC
>CAIZLW010000223.1 GCA_903933915.1 uncultured beta proteobacterium
CAAGGGCATGGGCGGGTCCATGCACTTTTACTCCAGCGAATTCAATTTCTACGGCGGCCAAGGCATTGTGGGCGCCCAGGTCCCCGTCGGCGCGGGCCTGGCCTTTGCTCACAAGTACCGGGGCGACGGCGGTGTCGCGTACGCGGAAGCGCAGTGCGTCTTCCGGCGTGATGTGGATGTGGGGCTGGGCGCAGATGACGCCGCGTTCGATGATGGTGCTGCCGTAAGCGCCTTCGAGCGTGATGCCGGGGGTGCCGGCCAGGTCGCCGGACTGGCGGATCGGCGGCTGGACGCCGAGCTTGAACTGCTCGGTCATGGCGATCTCGACCTGGGTTTCCTTGCGTGTCGGGCCGAGCACACGAACGTTGGCAATACGGCCTTTCGGACCGACCAGATGCACTTTTTCGGCACAGGCGAACTGGCCGGGCTGTGACAACTCGTGTTCCGGGGTGAGCTGGTGGCCGGGGCCGAACAGCGCTTCGACATCTGCTTGCGAGAGGTGCACATGGTGCGCTGAAATTTCGACCGGAATGGCCGGTGTTTCCTCGGCCTTGGATTCCTGTAACAGCTGGTTGCGTTCGATGGCGCGCAGGGCTTCCCAGGCAATCAGGCGCTCGTCATCATTGGCGATGACGAGGATGGTGACGCGCGAATCGTCGGCGGAGATCACGGCATGGGAGCCGAGCTGGCCGAGGTTACGGTTCTTTTCTTCGTCAAGCCGGATGCCCATGGTGCCCAGACCCTGGCAGGCCAGACTGCGCACGGTGGCGCTGGTTTCTCCGATGTCGCCGGTGAAGGCCAGCACATCAATGCCGCCCATGGCGGCAACATAGGCGCCAATATTCTTGCGTACCTGGTAGCAGAAAGCCTTGTGGGCGAGCAGCGCACGGTGATGACCGTCTGCAGCGGCGGTTTCGATTTCGTGAATGTCGCTGGAGATGCCGGAAATTCCTTTGAGGCCGCTTTCGGTATTGATCAGCGCCGATAGCTGTTCTGATGACATGTCATGCTTTTCCATCAGATGGATCATCACCGCCGGATCAATGCTGCCCGAGCGGCTGGGCATGATCAGGCCATCGGTCGGTGTCATGCCCATCGTCGTATCAACCGAGCGGCCGTGGTCGATTGCGCACAGCGACGCGCCGATACCGAGGTGGCAGGAGACAATCTCCAGCTCGCCCAGTGGGCGCTTGAGGATCTCTGCCGCCTTCAACGAGACGTAGCGATGCGACGTGCCGTGGAAACCATAGCGGCGGATGCCATGCTGCTTGTACAGCTCATACGGCAGGCCGTAGAGGTAGGCATACGGTGCCAGTGTCTGGTGGAAAGCCGTGTCGAAAACAGCAACCTGCGGCACGTTGGGAAACAGTTTGAGAGAGACCCGGATGCCGGCCAGGTTGACCGGGTTGTGTAATGGCGCGAAGACGGCCAGTTCCTCGATGTCGGCAATCACTGCCGGGGTGATGACCACCGAGCTGGAGAACTTGTTGCCACCATGTACGACGCGATGGCCGATCGAGGTGACATCTTCCGGGTGAAAGGTAAAGTCCGGGCCGAGCAGTGCGGTGGCTTCCTGCATGACTTTGAAGAGGTCGGAGAGCTTGAACGGAACGTGCTCCATCGTCTGCTGCTGCGGGCCAATTTTGACGGTGATACGCGCCACCTGCTTGTCAGCGTTGTCAATAATGCCGTGAATCTCGGAGCCGATATCCTGCGTGTCGTAAATGCCGAAGTGAATCTGGCTGACGCCAACGTTGAGCACGACGATCTTGCCGGGCGAGTTGGTTGAGAGGGAGAGGGCGTAGGGGTCATCTGACTTGGCAAGGGCGCGTGCCTGAGCGGTGCCGAGGTCGATCGACATGGCGCGGGTGCGCTCTGCGAGGATGCGGGAAAGGTAGCCAACCGCCTTCGGGTTGGTCAGGATGTGCGTGTTGAAAACATCCTGCGGAATCATCAGGACAAAGCAGCGGTTGCCGGCGATTACGTCGGCAACAATGCGCTCACCGGTTAGCAGCGACATGACGCCGAATACATCGCCGGCTTCCAGCTGGCCAATGACGGTGCGACTGCCGGTGTTGTCGGACATCGAGATTTCGGCATGACCGCTGATTACAACACCGATAAAGCGGCCTTCATCGCCGGTTTCGAGAATGGCCTCGTTGCCTTCGTAAGTCGCCAGACGGGACTTGATGACGATTTCCTCAACTCTGTCGGCCTGGAAACTCTCAAACAGGCGAACCTGCTCCAGGAAAAAACGCTTCAGATCAATTTCGCTCATGCTGTTCTCGTGAATTCAGTGTTGTTATGAGGCGAAAGACTATCACTTTGCTGCGCCGCAGCAAAGCATTGTTGCCGAAAGTGTTTTATTACGTTTGAGTGACAGTAAAAGATTGACGTCCGAAGTGAGGGCGCAGCGAAGGATGTTGTGCGGCACTTTTTACGGCAGCGCTGGTCGAAATGCTGTCTTTGGCGTAAATTGCCATACATAAGCAAAATCAAATATTCAAAAAGGAACGACCATGATCAAGCAAGTAATGGCTGCCGTGCTGCTCGGCTTTGCTGCACTGGGGGTGAGCGCCGAGGTGATGAATATTGATAGCGCCGAACTGGCGCGTCTTTCTGCCAGCGGGGTCGTTGTGATCGACATTCGCACCGAGCCGGAGTGGAAAGAAAGCGGCGTGATTGCCGGCAGCAAGCTGATGACTTTTTTCGACGAGAAAGGCCGTGCCGACCCCCCTGTATGGCTGGAAAAAGTGAAGCAGGTCGCCAAACCGGATCAACCGGTCATTCTGATCTGCCGTAGCGGCAACCGGACGCGCGCGGCGACACAGTTTCTGTCGCAGCAGGCCGGTTATAAAACCGTCTATAACGTCAGTGGCGGCATGAACGCTTGGTTCAAGGATGGCCGCGCCGTCGTGCCATCAAATAGTGTGAATAACACCGTGGCCGGTTGTGCGGCAGGGGCGCGCTGCTGAGTACGCAGGTCATAGCCTCAGTAGCCTAAAACGTATAGCGCAGGGCGAGACGCAAGGTTCTTGGTTCGAGCGGATGCACCAGCCGGCCATCAACACCGCCACCGCAAGTACCGCCTGCGGTTTCGCTGCGCGTACAGGCACTGCCCCAGTATTCGATATCGTTGGCTTTCCTGTCGAATAGATTGAGGATGTCGAGCGTCAGCTGCAGTGAGCGGTCGAAGCGATAGCCGATTTTGACGCTGCTCATCCAGAATGCGGTTGATTTTTGCTGGCTGGTTTCCTCCAGCGCGTAGGCGCCGAGATAGCGTACGCGCAGGCCGCCGAACCAGTGGCCGCCATCGTCGCGAGTCACGCCGAGCGAGGCGGTGAGGGGGATGGCGTTGGGTACGTAGGTGCCGCCGTTGGTTAGGCTGGCTTCCTTGAAGTGAGCCCGGGATAGCGCGAGGTCTGCGTCGACGATCAGACCATTGGCCGGTGTCAGGTAGTTTGACCATTCGAGGCCGTATCGGCGCGAGGCGCCTTTCGGTTCGGTGACGCCTTCGTCGCCGATGAAAACCAGTTCCGATGCAAGTTCCATGCGCCACAGCGTGAGTCCGGTATTCCAGCCGGGCAGCGGGTTGGCGCGCAGGCCGATTTCCGCCCCCTTGGCTTTGACCAGCAACGGGACCTTCTGGATCGCACTGCCGTCTTTTGCGTTGGTGCCGGATGTCGCGCCGCGCGTGTCGTTGCTGTGAAAGCCATGCCCCCAGTTGCCGTAAAATTCTGTCTCGCCGAGCAGGTTAAAGGGGCCGAGTACCAGCCCCAGTTTCGGGCTGGTTTGTCCGGCGCCGGCACGGCCACCGTTGCCCATGTTGAAGGCACCGGCCAGCGGTGTCACCTGTGCGTTTAATTGATCACGGCGTAGGCCGATATTGCTGCGTAACCAAGGCGTCCACTGGGTACGCAAATTAGCGTAGAGCGCCGTGGCTGTCTCACGCACACTGTCTTCGCGAACCGTGGTAGTTCGCCGGCGGTTCGCGGTATCGTACAGGCCAAGAGCGCCAACCCGGTCGTGGCGCAGTTGCAGACCGGCAGTGATTTCACTGTCCAGCCAATTGGCACCGAGCAGCCACGTGCGGCTGCCCTGCCCGCCCCATACGCTGCGTTGGTCGGCCTGTTCGTGCTGGTCACCCTGTATGCCGTTGATAAAGCCGGAGGGAGTCGAGAACAGGTTGAGGCCATAGTCAATGACGTAAGCACTGGCCTTGCTGGCGCCGCCAGCATCGGTTGCGCTCCACTCGGCTGACAGGCTGTAGCGGTGCGTGCGGCCACCGTCATTGGGCGAGAGCGACCCATAGCGGCCAATTTCGCCGCTCGTAATGGCGCGTTCGGGAACATGCTCGGTGGCCTGCCAACGGGCTTCGTAGACCATCGCCGTCAGGGAAAAGCCATTGGCCACACTACCGCGTGACAGGCGCAGCACGACGCTGGTCTTGCCGTGCTTTTCCGGCTGCTCCCACGGCCCGTCATTGCCTGCGATATCGACACCACCAAGCAGCTGAAAGCCATTGACTTCACGGCTGCCGGCGCTGAGTAGCCGGCGGTAGTTGTGCTGACCGGCAGCGACGTCAACGAGCGCCATATCGAGGCGGCGCTTGTAGTCAATGCGCGCGCTGCCGGTGGTCGCAAAGTTGCCGTCTTCGGCGGCATAAACGCCCTTGCGGTACTTGACGCTGCCGATCAGTTCGGGGATCAGGAAGTTGAGATCCATATAGCCCTGACCGTGGGCGTGGCTGACGATATTGACCGGCATGCCCATCACGTGCGTAGCAAAATCGCTGCCGTGGTCGAGGTTGAAGCCGCGCAGGAAATACTGGTTGGCCTTGCCATCGCCCGAGTGCTGGGTAA
>CAIZLW010000224.1 GCA_903933915.1 uncultured beta proteobacterium
CGCTTCAAGAACAGCTCAACTCAAACCAGGAAGGAACCCCGGACCAGAAAGATATCCACAACTTGAGTCATAATAAACATTGAAAAGGGGTGGCTCAAAATTCAATGAAAAACCCGGCTCAGAATTCAGTGGAAATCAACAGGAACGCATCTCCCGATTGGTGTCTTCTGCCTCCAACAGATGCTCAATGAGCCATTTCGAGCTGTCCACGCGAGTGGTCTCACCGTTCTCAGTGAGCTCGTCCCAGGCCATGGCCATACCGTGCAGCCGCAGGGATTTTAGATTTTCTTTGATATCAGGGCGCATGATGAATCTCCGGTTCTTGCTGTTC
Source organism: uncultured beta proteobacterium (assembly GCA_903933915.1). GTDB lineage: Bacteria > Pseudomonadota > Gammaproteobacteria > Burkholderiales > SG8-41. Next base: position 332 of record CAIZLW010000224.1, read on the forward strand.
AATGTCGCGCAACAGGTCATAGCGCGCGGTGTCGGCGCGAGGCGCCTCTTTTAGCTGGATATCAGTCTGGGCAAGCTCCGGTGCCGGCGGACTATTCAAGCGTGCCAGCACGTTCTCGATGTGCTCGACGCTTACCTGACCGCTCGGGGTGACGTCTTCGAGCGCAATCGAGACGGCCACCAGCACCGCATCGAGCCCGGCGCGGGGGACAGTGGCCAACACATCGGCCATCGTGCGGTCTCCCCCCGGGTAGCGCATGAGCGCCTGACGCAACTGCAGCAGCTCTTTTGGCATATCCAGGAACGGGGCGCCGTTTCTGAGCGCCCCGGGCTTGCGTTGAATAAGATCAATGTAGTGTTGCCAGTCGTAAGCGGTTTGGCCCTTGTTGGTGAGCCGGTCGTGGCGCGCCACGATCACATCTGCTGCCACCACGACCATCTGTGTGGGGTATAGGCGTGTGCTCACGCGCTTGCCTGCCCACTCACATGGCACCGAGTAGCGGTTGCGTGCCACGCTCACCAAGCACGTGCTGCTGACCCGGGAGGGCTTCTCTACGTAACCATCAAACGCCTCGGGCATGGCCATCAGGTGCTCGCGCTCAATGTCGAGCATCTCGGCCAACGTAAACTCCGGATGCTCAGGGTGCGGCGTCTCAGCCCAGACCGCCCGGCAACGTTCTGCCAACCACGCGTTGAGCTCTATAAACGAGCCGAACCGGCACTCGCGCGCCTCGATCCAGATACGCCGGCGGCTGTCTTGCACGTTCTTCTCAACGATGCCCTTCTCCCAACCAGAGGCGACGTTGCAGAAGTCCGCATCAAACAGGTAGTGGCTGCACATCGCCTTGAATCGCGCATTGACAACACGCCCTTTGCCCTTGCTGACTTTGTCCACCGCGGTCTTCATGTTGTCGTAGATGCCCCGACGCGGCACACCCCCGAGCGCCGCAAAGGAGCGCGTGTGCGCATCAAACAGCATCTCGTGGCTTTGGGTCGGATAGGCTACAAGCCAGAAGGCCCGGCTTGCGCATAGTTTCAGATGGGAGGCCTGCACCTTGTGATACACCCCACCCACCAGCATGCCCTCATCGCTCCAGTCAAACTGGAATGCCTCGCCGTTCTCGAACGTGAGCGGCACAAAGGCCCGCGTCAACATGCCGGCCTCAGCATGCCACGCCCGAATAAACTCGGTAACTTGGGTATACCCACCCCGATAGCCCTGGGCGGTGATTTGTATAAACAGCGCGCGACCCGTTCGCCGCGAGTCTTTGTGGCGCAGCCGATCGGCCTTGAGCGCCATGATCAAACTGGCCTCATAAGCCGTCAGCTTGCGTGGATCCAGGCGCCGCTGGTACTTCGGGATCACATCGCCAGGCGCACGAAGCCACCCCCTGACGGTGTTGCGTGCCAAACCCGTACGCTTTGCGATCTCACTGATCGACAGCTTGTCGCGCATCTTCATGCGCCTAACCCTGCCCAACATGTCCATGGTGATCACCTCGGCTCCCTGCTTAAAAGTTAAGCAGGTCGATTGAACACCCTGGTCAATTTTCGTCCGGCACAACCCTCAAAAACTGATCAATTTTCGGCCGGCGCCAACACACTTCTCGGTCCGGTGATACAGTCGTGCATGGGGAAAAAGGTGGTTTTAATTTCCTATACACCTGCGGCTGCCGGAACGAACTGTTGTTTGACGATCAGTATGGCAGCACGGACCGGAGACGGGATGGGATGGCCCCCATATTGGTTGCCACGAACCTGCCGTGGCACAGATGAGCCAAGTTATCATGCGCGCACAACAACCGGGAGGAGACCTCAATGAAAATCCGCATCATGTCCTTGCTGCAGACCCTGCTGCTCAGTGCCTTGCTGGTCAACGGCGTGGCCGCGAATGCCGCAAGTCCGGTGGTCAAGCAGTCCCAAGTCGATACGCCGAAGCGCGTGCTGTTCGTTGGCAACAGCTATCTCTATTACAACGACAGTCTGCACAACCACGTACGGCGCCTGGCCCTGGCCGCAGACCCGACGACGGCCAGGGCCTTCGAGTACAAATCGGCGACCATCGGCGGTGCGCCGCTGAACCACCACAACATGGATCATCTCACCAAGCCGGGCAATCTCGGCATCAAGGAGCCATTTGAACTGGTTATCATGCATGGGAACAGCACGGATGCGCTGGCGGATGCGCGGCGAGCGGCATTTCGCGACAAGGCTGTTGAATTCAGCAAGCTCATCGCCGAGCGTGGCGGCAAGGTTGCCTTGTTCATGACGCCTGCACATATCAGGCCGAGTAAGGCCGCCGCGCCGGACATGATGGCTAAGACGGCTGACATGTACGTCAGTGTCGGCAACGAGATCAACGCATTGGTGATCCCGAGCGGCATGGCTTTCGAAGAAGCCTATCGCCAACGCCCTGACATTAAGCTGCACCAGGATTACGACGGCAGCCATCCGACGATGCTCGGTACTTACCTCGCGGCGTGTACGGTTTACGCCAGCGTTTACAACAAGCCTTGCAGCGGCAACAGTTATGACTACTACGGCAAAGTCGGCAAAGAAGACGCCGCTTTTCTGCAGAAGGTGGCTGACGAGACCGTGAAGAAGTTTTACGGACGATAGGGCAACGGCTGATGATTGAGCACGTGATTCATCGTTTCAGCGTTTGTTCGGGTAACAAGTTGCCTTTTGGCGCTGTGGCTGCATGCTCGCGATGATTTCGCCGCGCATTGAATCGATTTTGCTGAAGCTGGGCATTGAGCCGGACGTGATTGTTAAGCGGAATTTGCCTGTTGGTGAGCGCTTGTTGCGGTTGTGGTGCAGGAAAATAAGCCCATTGCCGGATGCCGCATCCGCGCGACATGGCTCAAATGTCACTGTAAGGCGATTCGACCTTGATGATCTCGGCGCCAAGATCGCCCAGCAATTGCGTCGCAAAAGGCCCCATGACCACCGAACTCATGTCGAGGATGCGTACGCCATCCAGTGGTTGGTTAAATGGGTGCTCCGGTGGGAATCCAGCAGATTGCACAAGATGGCAACGGCGTCGGCTGGTATAGAATCGGGAGAAATAGAATGCAACCCGGCTGAAAACACACACATGGCCCTGACACTGGAAGAATACGAACGCCTCAATCCGCGCTGCGAGGTCGAGCATGAAGGCGTAAAGATGGTATTTGCCGCGCCGAGCCTGCTGACCCGCTGGCGGGCGGAGTCCATTTACACCAAGGAACCCTGGACGCTGGAGTGGATTGCCACGTTCCAGCCCGGCGAGATGCTGCTGGATTGCGGCGCCAATGTAGGTATGTACACGATCTGGGCGGCGGCCACCCGCGGCACCCGGGTTTATGCCTTTGAGCCCGAATCGCAGAATTACGCGTTGCTCAACCGCAATATCCAGCACAACCAGCTGCAGGGGCTGGTCAAGGCGTACTGCATGGGCCTGTCAGACAAATCCGGGCTGTTCGACTTGCACATGGCCGACATGCGCGTCGGCGGTTCCTGCCATGCGGTGGATCAAGCGCTCGATTTCGAACTCAAGCCGCTGAAGCCCCTGTTTGCGCAGGGCTGTGTCGCCAGCACCCTCGACGAACTGGTGGCTGATGGCGCAGTACCAGTGCCCACGCACATCAAGATCGACGTTGACGGATTCGAGCACAAGGTCGTTGCCGGCGCACGCAGGACGCTCGTCAATCCGGCGGTGCGCTCTGTGTTGATCGAAACCAACCAGAACCTCGCCGACCACATGGAAATGGTGCGCGAATTGAACACTATGGGTCTGATGCATGATCGTGCGCAGGTGCAACGGGCTGAACGTAAAGAAGGAACCTTCAAGGGAGTGGCAGAGCATGTTTTTAGACGCTGAAATGCAGCTGGCGTACAAGGTTGGAAACACGCCGTTCAACATGTTTCCGTACCCCCATTTTTACGTGCCGGACGTGTTTCCCGCTGATTTTTACCAGACCATCCAGCAGAACCTGCCCGATCCGCAGGCGATGGTGCCGATCGGCGATGTGCGGCCGGTCACCGGCTATCCGGAACGCTTTGTGTTCGATTTCACCGCAAAAAGCCTTGCCACGCTGCCTGAATCCAAACAGGAATTCTGGCGGCAACTCAATGAGTGGCTGGTGGTCAAGGGCAACTTCGGCACGCTGGTATTCGAGAAGTTCAAGCCGTTCATCGGGCAGCGCTTCAAGAACCGGGACGACCTCGAGTTCCAGTCCGAGACCCTGCTGGTGCAGGACATCACCAACTACAAGCTCGGACCGCATACTGACTCGCCGCGCAAGGTGGTGACGATGCTGTTTTACCTGCCGCCCGATTTGTCGCAGGTGCATCTGGGGACGTCGATGTACCTGCCCAATGATCCTGCATTCACCTGCCTGGGCGGGCCGCATCACAACCGTGAAAATTTTACACGGCTGCATACGAATCCGTTTGCGCCGAATTCGCTGTTCGCGTTTTTCAAGACCGATAATTCATTCCACGGTGTTGAGCCCGTGGCCGACCCGAACACCCGGCGCTGGCTGCTGCTTTACGACATTTATGTGCGCGAAACCGCAGCGAAACCGGTGGTTGCCGCGCCGCGGGTGATTATGACCAACCCCAAGTTCTCGTTCTAGCCGGGCCGCTTATTCGGGAATGATGTTTGCGGCTTTCGCCAGCTTCGCCCACTTCGCCACGGGGCGACGCAGAGATCGACCAATCCGCGTGAGGAGGGATTTTTCACAAAACTCCGCGCAAATTGATCACTTCTCGGTCCGGTGACACAGTCGTGCATGGGGGAAAAGGTGGCTTGAATTTCCTACACACTTGGCGAGCGTCAAGCATGTTGCGAATCGCCATGCCGCAAGGCTGGAAGTGTCCAGTGCGCCGGGAAGCGGCAGTTTCTTCAGTGTCATTTTTCCCGACAGCCGCGTCAGCGCGATACACGGCGTCGTTGCCACGCCGAATGAGGCGCGAACGCATTAAAGTAAGCTATTGCTTTAAAGGTATTTTAGTTTCTGCGCAGGCTTCCGTCACGCACCGTGGCGACGACATCAGCAATCACCGGCCCCCAGCCGCCGGTCGCCGTTTGCCGGAACAGACGACAGGCCGGATACCAGGGACTGCGCTCGCGATTCTCGTGCCAGTACCAGATTCTGCCCAGCGCATGGGGCAGCATGACCAACGTCGGCTTGCCCAACGCGCCGGCCAGATGCACCGTCGTATTGCTGACGGAGACCACGATATCGCAGGCGTCGATCAGCGCTGCCAGTGCGTCGATGTGGTGAAAATTATCGATGTCATCGATGTGCGCGATTTCAAGCCCGGTATTTTTCTGCAGCGCTGATCGTTCGTCCACGGTATCGCCGTATTGCAGGTCGATGCACTGCACGCCGGGCAGGGCGATCAGTGCGGCGAGATCCGCCAGTGCCATGCTCTTGAATTCGCCGACCGCGGCGTTGGTGCTACGCCAGGAAATTCCGCAGAGCAGCTGGCCATCGGCACCGAGGCGGGTCCGCAGTTGTTGGGTGAGTGCCGGGTCAGCCTTCAAGAAGCCTTTCCGCTGCAATGGAAAACTCTCCCAGTTCCTGCGCAGATGCGCGCCGAGGTCGCCCATTGCAACCTGGACATCGAAGCCGGCCAGCGCCGGCAGATCAGCGCGGGAGGCGAAGCGGATATCGGCGTACGAGCGCTGCAGCAATGGCACCAGGCGCGGATCGACAGCCACCATCAACTGCCAGGCCAATGGCCGCAGTTGCTCAAGCATGCTGCTGTGGAGGATCTGGTCGCCGATGCCCTGTTCGCCCCAGGCCAGCAGCACGCCGTCCACGTAGCCGCCATTCCAGGCCGGCTGCGTGAATTGTGGTTTGTGTTTGCCGCGCTGGCCGATTTCCCAGCCGCGGGCGTAATGTGTCCAGCCGCGCTCGAAGTCGCCGAGCAGCAGACGGCATAAGGCCTCGTTCCAGCAAGGCCTGGCGCTTCCGGGGGCGAGCGTTTGTGCTCGGGCGTAATCGTCCAGCGCCTGCACCTGTTTGCCCAGCATCACCAGCGCGTTGCCGCGGTTCTGGAACGCGTCGGCACACGTGGGATCCAAGGCGATGGCCTGTTCGCAGGCGGTAATGGCGTCTTCCGGCTGTTGCGAGCGGAGCAGCGCATTGCCCAGTTGGCTGATGAAGCGCGCATTGTCCGGTTCCAGCTTCAGCGCGTGCCGGCAATCAGCAATGGCTTCCGGGCAACGCCCCAACTCTGCCAAAACGCTGCTGCGGTTGACCCGCGCTTCCGCGTTATCCGGGGCGATCAGCAGCGCGCGGTCGAGTTGGTCCAATGCTTCCGCATGCCGGCCCATTGCGGCCAGCGCAGTGCCCAGGTTGACGAGAACGCCTGCGTTGCCTGTGTCTGCGGCCAGCGCGCGCCGATAGTCGGAAATGGCTTCATCAAAGCGCTGCAGGTCGGTCAGCACATTGCCTCGATTGACCAGCGCTTCCCGTTGGTCCGGTGCGATCTGCAGCGCGCGATCAAGATCCGCCAGTCCTGCCACAGGGTTGCCGCGAGCCGCGAGCGCATGACCCCGGTTCGCCAGTGTCGGCGTGTGATCGGGTGCGATGGCCAAGGCCCGGTCGTAGCTCGCCAGTGCTTCCGGCAACAGCTTCAGGCCCGCCTGCGTGTTGCCCAGAACCATCCATGTCTCAGCGGCTGCCGGGTTCAAGGCCAGCAGGCGTTCGCAATATCCGCGGGATTCCGCATATTTGCCCTGCTGCTGCAATACGGTCGCGAGATTGTTGATGATGCTGGGACGATCAGGCGCCAGCAGCAGCGCTTCCTGATAGAGGCGCTCGGCGGCTTCGAGGTGATTCGTGTTTTGCGCAGCAAGGGCCGCGAAAAACAGTTCCTGCGCCTTGGCCAAGTTCGACATGCCGGTTTATCAATCGCGTGGGTCGGGGGTGCAGGGATTCTAACCGGTTACGGCCTGCGTCCGCGGGGCTGTCCGGCGCAGCCGGCGCGTCCGTTACCCGGAGTGGGTGATCAGAGCCCGCGCAACTCCGATTGGATCGCCAGCGCGAGCGTGTCGGAACCGGGCCGCGCTGCCGTGCCCTCGCGCTGGCGTGCGCCCCAGACGGGTTGCGGGAAGTGAGGGTCGTCGGCAAAGCGCGGAATCACATGCCAGTGTACGTGCGCCACCATATTGCCGAGTCTGGCGAGGTTGACCTTGGCGGGCACCAGCGTTTTTCACATTGCGCGCTCCACTGCAATAACCACGCTCATGCAGTGCGTCTGGTCTGCTGCACCAAGGTCGATCATTTCGTGGACATGCGTGTTACAGCCGATGCCGGCGCTGTCACGCTGATACAGAGATTTGGCTCGGCCGCTAATCTGAACATCCATCTGCACTGCCTGGTGCTCGACGGAGTCTATCGGCGAACCGAGGGCGAACCGGATTTCCAGTAAGCGCGCGCACCCAGCCGCGATGAATTAGCGGGCTTGCTCGACAAGATTATCGCGCGCCTGATGAAAATGCTGACCCTACTTGGCTACCGTATCGAGGAGGAGAGCAACGTCTATATAGCCGACATGGATGCGGATAATCCGCTGGCGTCATTGCAAGCCGCTTCGTGCACCTATCGCATCGCGCTGGGGCTGCGTGCTGAACAGAAGGTGCTGAGTCTGCGCACCGTGGCCGGACCGAGAAAGAAACGCAGGCACTGTGCGCTGTAGTGCACGGCTTTAGCCTGCATGCCGGGGTGCGCTGTAGCGCCCATCAGCGCAAGGGCCTCGATCGCCTGTGCCGCTACATCACGCGTCCCGCGATCGCTAACGAGCGGCTCAAGCGCGATGGCGCGGGTGATGTCGTGCTGCAACTCAAGAGTGCGTGGCGCGACGGCACCACGCACATCAGGATGTCGCCGCTGGAATTCATGCAGCGCCTGGCCGGGCTGGTGCCGCGCCCGCGCCTGCATCTGATCCGCTTTCACGGCGTGCTGGCGCCCAATGCCAGGCTGCGTGCGGCGATAGTGCCGGGCCCAGCACAAAATACCAGCGTCCCTGCAGACGAACACGCGCACGACGCGCCGGCGTGCATGGGCTGGGCGCGCCTGCTCAAGCGCGTCTTCGACCTGGACCTCGAACACTGCCCGCAGTGCGGCGGTGAGTTCAAGATCATCGCCGCCATC
>CAIZLW010000225.1 GCA_903933915.1 uncultured beta proteobacterium
ATCGAACAGGGCGCGGAAGCGCTGGTGTTCACCGCCAGCGGCTGCGGCACGATGATCACCGACTATGGTCACGCCCTCGCCCACGACCCTGCTTACGCCGAACGCGCGAAGCGCATCTCGGCACTGGCCTGCGATCTGAGTACGGTCATCGAACAACAAAAAGAACAATTAAAACAATTACTTACGCCTAACCTCCCGAGCGGAACATTCGCCTTCCATCCGCCCTGCTCGCTGCAGCACGGACTGAAACTCAAAGGCCGCGTCGAGACACTGCTCGCCGAACTGGGCTTCGATCTCGCACCGGTGGCTGATGCGCACCTGTGCTGCGGTTCGGCCGGCACCTACTCGATCCTGCAACCGGAAATCTCCGCGCAACTCCAGGCCAACAAGGTGCGCGCGCTGACCGCGCATGCACCAGCGCAAATTCTCACCGCGAACATCGGCTGCCAGACGCATCTTCAGGCCGCGACCCACGTGCCGGTGCGGCACTGGATTGAAGCGGTGGATGATCTGCTGTCGGCATAACAACGCGTCGCTCACGTTTTCATCCGACAAGGCCCTGCAATGCGGGGCCTTGTACTTTTCGTGACAAGGGCGTACTCTCCGCCGCGAAGGTGGAGTGTGGGCCATGAACAAAATTGCAAGGTTGCCGCAAGGTACTTGTACTTTTCATGACAGGGGCGTACTCTCCGCTGCAAATTAACCCGCAGAGGAGTGTGCAATGGCTGCAGTCGCGACCGTCACCGCCTACGATCTTGCAGTCACCGCACCAGCCGCACGCCGCACCAAAACCAGTCCGCCGCCGCGCCGCATCAACGGCATTCCGGTCTATGAACAGGAGTTCTGGACCAGCAAACAGCGCCAGGCCAATCCGCTGCACGAAGTGTCGTATCGCGGCTGTTTCAAGCCGCAGTTGCCCGCCTATTTCATTGACCGTCTGAGCAAGCCCGGCGATTTCATTTACGATCCGTTCAGCGGACGCGGTACCACCGCGGTCGAAGCGGCGCTGATGGGCCGCAACGTCATTGCCAACGACATCAATCCGCTGTCGGCAATCCTGACCATGCCGCGGCTCGAAGCGCCGTTGATCGCCAATATCGACGTACGGTTGCGTGCGATCAAAGTCAGCGCAAAACAGCGCAACGACCTCGACCTGTCGATGTTCTATCACCCGGATACCGAGCGCGAACTGCTGAACCTGCGCGCCTATCTCGCCGAGCGCTGTGCCAGCGGCAAGGAAGACGATGCCGATCGCTGGATCCGCATGGTCGCCACCAACCGGCTGACCGGTCATTCGCCAGGATTTTTCTCGGCCTACACGCTGCCGCCCAATCAGGCGGTATCGCCGGAAAGCCAGATCCGCATCAATGAAAAAACCGGCAAGGCGCCGGAATACCGCGACATTCGCGCGCTGATCCTGCGCAAATCGATGCAGTTGCAGAGCGACATCAACGCCGCGGCGCGCTGGCGCCTGCAGCAGGCGGCTGCCAAAGCCATGTTCCTCGAAGGCCCGGCCGGACAGACTGCAGACATTCCCGACAACAGTGTGCAGCTCACCGTCACGTCGCCGCCGTTTCTCAACGTGGTGCAGTACGCCAAGGACAACTGGCTCAGATGCTGGTTCAACAGCCTCGACGCCGAGGCCATCGGCGCCGGCATCACCATGGCCACCAGCGTCAACGAATGGTCGCTAGTCATGCTGGAAGTGCTGTCCGAGCTGCATCGCATCACCCGACCCAAGGGCTGGGTGGCATTCGAAGTCGGTGAAGTGCAGCGCGGCTCGGTCAACCTCGACGAAGCCGTGGTGCCGCTGGGCCTGGAAGCCGGCTTCCGCTGCGAAGCCATTCTGATCAACACCCAAAAATTCACCAAGACCTCGAACATCTGGGGCATCGGCAACAACGAACGCGGCACCAACAGCAACCGCATCGTGATGCTGCAGAAACCGGCCTAGTGCCGTTTCGCGGTCGCGAGCGGGGCATACGCAGTTTTTTTTGTGCTCTGGGACTGCTGTTTGCCCTGCTCGCCCAGACACTGGGTGCAGCGACGCTGTCCGGACGCGTCATCCATGTCGCCGACGGTGACACCCTGACCGTACTCGACGACCAGCATCATTCACACAAAATCCGTCTCGCCGGCATTGATGCGCCGGAACGCGGCCAGCCCTTCGGTCGCCGCTCGGCAGAAGCGCTGATCCGGCTCACCACCAACCGGTTCGTTACGGTTGATGGCGGAAAAACCGACCGTTACCAGCGCCGCGTCGGCATTGTCCGCATCGCCCCGCCCGGCTGCGTCAGCTGCGCGCCGAGCGTTGACGTCGGACTGGCATTGATCAGCGCAGGTCTGGCCTGGCATTACCGCAGCTATGAACGCGAACAAAATGCTGCGGACCGGGAGCACTACCGCAGCGCTGAAGCCGGCGCCCGTGCACGCCACGACGGCCTGTGGGCTGACGCCGCACCGACGCCGCCATGGGACTGGCGGCGCGCCCGCCGCGAAGGCAGTGCAGCGCGTCACTGAAGGCTGCGCAATGCGCAGGATACCGCTAAACTTTGCAGCGTCCGCACAGAGGAGCATGTCATGTTCGAACCCGTATCCATCCCTTTCGGCGCCAAGATGCTGATCAACACCGTCAAGCTCAAACCGGGGGTCAATTTCGACGATGTCGAACTGGCACTCGGCGAAATGTGCAACGTGGTCAAGGCCACTTACGGCGGCGACAAGGGCGGCTTCATCGCCGGCCAGGTGTTCCGGTTTTCCGGCTTCATTTCCGACAAAGGCTCGCTGAATACGCCGGGTGCTGTGGATGACCATGTTGCGATCGTGACTTACTGGCGCTCCTTCGAGGAACACGAAAGATCACACGCCGATCAGGTGTTCAATGAAAAGTTTGCCGCGCTGGCGCAGCTCTGCACCGACAGTCAGGAACTGGGTTACGAAATGCTGTGGCAGGGCGAGTCCGATCCCGGTCACTGACCTCTACAACACCGGCTGCGGTAAACCGGCCGGCCCGCATCTCCGTTAGAACAGGCTCACACCCTGACGGAGTTGGCCATGAAGACAACGCCTTGCATCACCCGGATTGCAGCTGCGGCGCTAGCCATGTTCATCACCATTGCCGCTGCACACGCCCAACAGGGACGCGGCTGCGTCAATGACCGCTACGGCAATCCGCAATGCCCGCCACCCGGCGGACATTGCATGGCAAACATCAACGGAGACATCCGCTGCTCAACCCCCGGCGGCGGCATCCTGCTCGACCGCTACCGGACGCCGGTCTGCGGTCCCGGGCAGTGCATCGCCAACCGTACCGGCGACATCCTCTGCTCCGCTACGGCGCGCGGCTCCGCTGCGCTCAACATCAATGGAGAGCCGGTATGCACCGCCGGATGCGTCGCTGCGAGCGCCGAAGTTTGCGTGGTGCCGGTGCAGTAATCACCGGAACCGCACGATCAATCGACGGTAATCTTCGCCGCCTTCACCACCTGCGTGTATTTCTCGATTTCAGACTTGATCAGTGCACCGAATTCCTCCGGCGTGCCGCCCGCAGGCTCCAGCCCCTGCACCGCCAGCGCCTCGGTCATGCCCGGCAGCTTTAATGAAGCAATGATGTCCTGATTGAGTTTCTTCACCAGCGCCGGCGCCGTTTTTGCCGGCGCCAGTACCCCCTGCCAGTTCGACACGTTGAAACCTTTCACACCGGATTCAGCAATGGTCGGCACATCAGGCGCAGCTGCAGCGCGCTTGGCCGTTGTCACCGCAATGGCGCGCAACTTGCCGCTTTTCACCTGCGGCAATACCGGCGGCATGGTGCTGAAAATCAGCTGTACACGTCCGGTGACGAGGTCGGTCATTGCCGGACCTGCGCCCTTGTATGGAACATGCAGCATGTCGGTCGCCGTGGCGTATTTGAACAGCTCCGCCGCCATATGCAGCGAGGACCCGGCACCAGCCGAGGCATAGTTGAGTTTGCCGGGGCTGGCCTTGGCCAACGCGATCAGCTCCTGCACCGTTTTGGCGGGGACGGATGGATTGACTGCAAGCATGAATGACGAGACCGCAACCAGCCCTGCCGGCGCAAAATCACGCACCGGGTTGTATGGCAGATCGGCTTTCAGTGCCGGCGTCTGCGCCAGATTGCCGACACTTCCGAGAAACAACGTGTAACCGTCGGGGTTGGCCGTCGCCGCAATCGTCGCGCCCAGCGCACCACCCGCACCACCGCGGTTGTCGATCACCACCTGCTGACCGGTAACTTCAGACAAGCGCTGACCCAGCGTGCGCGCCAGGATGTCATTGCCGCCGCCCGGCGGGAACGGCACCACCATGCGCAGCGCCTTGTTGGGATAACCGGCGGCTGCACCTTGCGCCAGTGCGGCAGGCGTCAAAAAAGAGATGAGTACGGCAGTGCCGATGATTGATGTTTTCACGGAGTTCTCCTCGATATGAACCGGCGCTCTGTCGCGGCGCCGCTGACACGCATTGTAGGTTCGCCGCAGGAACGGCGGCAAGCAGGCTTCAGCTACAGCGTGAAGGACATCAGATCCTCACCCCACACCACCTGCCCTGGGTAGGTCTCGCGGATTTCGGCGAGCAGGCGCTCCGGCATGCCGCCTGAATCAATCCAGGGGCCGTGGTGCGTGGTGACCATGGTTTTCACCGCTGCATCACGCGCCAGTGCGGCGGCAAATCGCGGACCGGCCAGACCACCGGGATGGCGTGCCTCAAACGCGAAAGCATTGAGGTAATGCACCAGCAGGTCGGCGCTGGCCGCCAGTTCGCGCAACGCCGCCGGCGCACCACCGGGTAACGCGAGATTAACGTCACTGGTATACACAAACGACTTGCCACCCGCATCGACACGATAGGCGAAGCTGTCGAGGTAGGGCTGAAAATGCGGCACCTCACAACGTGCGATGCACCAGCCATCAAATTCAACAACGCCGGCGCCAGTCAATTCGGTGACCGCGGTTTCAGGCCACGGACGCGGCGGCGTACCGCCGCGCTCACGATAGGCGCCGACACTCAGCGGATGCTGCGTCCGCGAAACCAGATCGCGGCTGAACGCACCCTGCGGACCGAATACGCGGTCAATGAACTCCTGCGTTCCCGGCGGCCCGTATATGCGCAACGGTTTGGTATGGTCGCCGCTGGCATCCCAGCGATGGTGAAACAGGCGGATCACGTCAGCGCAATGGTCAAAATGCAGATGACTCAGAAAAACATGCGTCACATCCGTCGGGCGTTTGCCGGCCTGCATCAGCCGCTGGAATGCACCGGGACCGTGATCTATCAGGATCACATCGGCACCGATCTCGACCAGATAACTCGACGACGCGCGCTTCAGCGTCGGCAGCGGGCTGCCGGTGCCGAGCAGCGTAACTTTCATTGCCGTCATGCCGCCGCTGCGCGGGCAATTGCCCCGGCATCCGGCAGCGTTTCCACTGTCCAGCACAGGCGGATCACTTCGTCGGCCTGCTTTTTGGACAGGATGCCGTCGGCGAGACCGCGGAACTTGGCCTCGAGATCGGCATCACTCATCGGTCGCTCCAGCGTGCCCAGCGCGTGTTCGACATGACGCTCGAGCTTGCGGCCGTCCTTGAGCTGGATGGCAATGCGCGACTGCACGCGGCCGATGCTATCGTCGCGCTCAATGTGTACACGCTTGCGCAACGCCACCGTCACCGGATCAAGCACGCTGTCATCGCTGAATTGCGCCTCGCCGGCCATGCCGGTGCGCAGCGCCACCGCCGCGGCATGAAACACGCTGAACTTGCCTTCAAGGCCGGTCTGCGGATTTTCCTTGGCGGTCAGCTCGAACACGATGGGACTGACCTTCAGATCAACACGTTCAATCATTTCCGGTACAAGCTTGTATTCATTCCGCAGCTGGATGCAGCCGTCGATCGTGCCCTGCACCACCAGGCCGCAGGCAAAGGGCTTGTACATATTGGAGGACAACTCGTAGCGCTTGCCCCATTGCGCGGTGATAATCGAAGGGTCGAATTTGGTCGACATCACCTGGCCGAAGCCGCGTTTGGCCTCGATGCCCTGCTCCGAACTGGTGAAATTCTGCGCAGCCAGCATCGCCGCGGTGAGGCCGTTCTGCGCGGCGCGCCCAGGATGCAGGCTTTTGCACATCGAACCGAACATTTCGCGCAGGCCGGATGACTGCGTCGCGGCAATGCCCAGCGCCCACGCCATCTGCTGTTCGTTGAGCCCCAGCAGCTTGCCGGCGGCCGCAGCGGCGCCGAACACGCCGGCGGTGCCGGTGATGTGCCAGCCGATCATGTAATGCTCGGGAAACACCGACAGCCCGACGCGACATTCGGTTTCGACGCCGACGACAAACGCATGCACGAGGTCGGCGCCGCTGATGCCTTGCCATTCCGCCAGCGCCAGCAATGCCGGGTATACCGGTGCGCTGGGATGAATGGCTTTGGCATGAGTGTCATCAAAATCAAACACATGCGAGCTGACGCCGTTGACCAGCGCCGCATGCAGGCAATCGGTGCGCTCGCGGCGGCCGAAGATCTGCGCCTGCGGCTGACCTGCAAACGGCAATACCGCGGCGAGCATGTTGTTGATGGTTTCGTGGCGCGACGCGCCGATCGCACAGCCACACCAGTTGAGCAATGCGCGTGCCGCTTCATGGCGCACGTCCGCGGGAATGTCTTCGCACCGCGACTGGACGATGTAATGCGCGAGGGTTTTGGTGACTGCCGTCGTATCCGTCACCGTCAGTCCGCCTTCACGCCGGATGCGGCCAGCACTTTCGCCCACTTCGCTGATTCGGATTTGATATAGGCCGCAAACTGTTCCGGCGTATTGCCGATGGTCGTCGCCCCCTGGCTGGCGAGCTGTTTCTGCACATCGGGCTGGCGCACGGCTTTCGCCACATCGCCATGCAGGCGGTTAACAATATCGCGCGGCGTACCCGTGGGCACCAACAGGCCGAACCAGGTGCCGGCTTCGAATCCCGGAAAGCCGGATTCGATCATTGTCGGGATGTCCTGTGCCACGGCCTGGCGCTGCTGACTGGTCACCGCCAGCGCGCGCAGCCGGCCGCTACGCACCTGCTCGATCACCGACAGCATGTTGCCGAAGAACACCTGGACATTGCCGCCCAGCAGATCGGTGGTCGCCGGGGCGCTGCCCTTGTAGGCGATATGCACCATATTGACCTTCGCCTGCTGCTTGAAGAATTCTGCAGCGAGGTGCGGCAGCGTGCCGTTGCCGGTGGATGCGTAATTGATCTCACCGGGTTTGGCCTTCGCCAGCACGATCAGGTCCTTCACCGATTTGACCGGCATCGACGGATGCACCACCAGTACGCTGGGCACGCTGGCGGCCAGCGACACCGGCACAAAATCGCGCTCCACCGAATACGGCGCCTTGCTGTTCATGTGCGGAATCACCGTCAGAATGCCGGCCGTCGCCATGAATACCGTGTAACCGTCGGGCGCAGCCTTGGCCGCGACTTCGGCGCCGAGGATGCCGCCGGCGCCGGCACGGTTGTCAATGATCACCTGCTGGCCCAGCGCTTCGGCCAGTCGACCGCTGACCGCGCGCGTCACGATATCGACACCGGCACCCGGCGGGAACGGCACGATGATGCGCACGGCTTTGTTCGGGTAAGCCTGCGCACAAGCGAAATTTGCAGCGGCGGCCAAAAGCAGCAGCGATAGCAGACGGGAAAACAACAGCATGGGGAATCCTTGAATCGAAAGCAGCGGCCGGTTATGCCGGTTGCGCCACGGGTTACGGAAAAATAAAACTAATACACCAGGCCGGCGGCAGCATCCTTGGGCAGGTCTTTCTCGGCTTCGCCGAGCTGCTCGTAAAACGACTCGATGTAGGCATTGAAGGTGGTGTCATGGCGCTGCATCTCGATGTCGCCAAAATCCACCTGCGGTCGCGGCTGCAGGTCGAAATGGTTGTATTCATCCTTGCCGCGCACCAGGCTGGCCGGCATGCGCCGCTTGCCGATGTAACGCGTACGCGTCGGAATATAACTCAGCGCGATGCCGATGCGCCGCTGATCGGAACGGTTGGGCTGCGACTGGTGCACGACGCAGGTGTGATGCAAAGAAAACTGGCCTGGCTTGAGGATCGCACGATCGATCTGCGATTGGTCGAACCACTCGACAATGATCTGCCCCGCGGTATTGACGCTGTTTTTGATCACGCCGCTTTTTTGCTGCAACTGTCCGCGGATATGGCTGCCGACCGCAAACTCCACCGGCCCGGTCTCAGGGGTCACGTCGCACAGCGCCACCCAGGCAGTGACGTGATCAAATGGCCGCAGACCGAAGTAGGTCGAGTCCTGGTGCCACGCGGCAATACCCTCGCTGCGCGGTTCCTTGATGAAAAAGCGCGTGGTGTAGAGCAGGAGGTCGGGACCGAGCAAATCTTCGGCAGCATCGATGATCGCCGGCGTGCGCGCCAGTTCATCGACCCATTTGCACAGGAAGTGCAGGTTGCCGCGAAACTTCTTGTCGATGCCCATCAATGAACCGCCGAGATGTTCTTCGGTCTTGCGCAATTCATCGCGGTAACGTGCAACATCCGCCGCACTCAAGGCATCGAGCGGATAGACATAACCGTCGGCGCGATAATCGCGCAGCTGTTTTGCGTTCAGTTTTTTTGGCATCTTTTCCTCCTTGAACAGCACCGTTCGTTCGCCGTGCGCACAGCCGTTTTATTTTTTCCACACTCAATATCACAATGCGGTCGTCATTCAGGGGCGCGGCAGGGTCATGCTAGTATATTCGTGAAAAAAACAATACGCACAATACTTCATGCGGCAAATCGCTCGCCGTAGCGCAACGTCCGTCAATCCTGAGAACGACCATGCCTATCGATTACCAGAAGCTGCTCCATTGGGACATTCCACAAGTTGAACAACAACTGACCCGGCGCGACACCATCATTTATGCGCTCGGCGTCGGCCTCGGCGCCGACCCGATGGATCAGAACCAGCTGCAGTTCGTCCTTGAAGAAAACCTCAAAGCGCTGCCGACGATGGCGATCATTCTCGGTTACCCCGGGCCCTGGCATGCCTCTCCGGGCACTGGCGTCACCCGCAGTCATGTCGTGCATGGCGAACAGGGTTTCACCATCCACAAGCCGCTGCCGGTCGAAGGCACGATCATCGGCAAGACCCGCGTCACCGCCGTGCTCGACAAAGGCAAGGACAAGGGCGCGCTGCTGCTGACGGCCTGCGATGTGCGCGACAAGGCCAGTAACGATTTGATCTGCACGCTGACCTCAACCACGTTCTGCCGCGCCGACGGCGGCTTCGACGGGCCATCGGGTCCGACACCAGTGCCCCACCCGATCCCCGAAACGCCGGCGCAGCACAGCTGCGACCTGCCGACGCTGCCGCAGGCCGCGCTGATCTACCGCCTGTCCGGCGACTACAACCCGCTGCATGCCGATCCGGCCTACGCCGCCAAAGCCGGCTTCAAGATGCCCATCCTGCACGGCCGCGCCACATTCAGCGTCGTCGGCCACGCACTGGTGAAAAGCGTCTGCGGCTACGACCCGCTGAAACTGAAAAGCATGTCGGGCCGCTTCTCCTCGCCGGTGTATCCCGGCGAAACCATACGCACCGAAATGTGGGTGGACGGCAATGTGGTGGCGTTCCGCGCCACCGTACCGGCGCGCGGCGTCACCGTGCTCAACAACGGTCGCGCAGAAATAATTTAAAAACAAACACTTAGCCACAGATTTCACAGAGAACTGCAAGAGCAAAAGCGGTGACATCATGCTTGCGATTCAAGGTTTTTCTCTGCGCTCTCTGTGACTTCTTTGGCTAAAAGTTATTAGTTTTTCAAGGAGCCCGAACATGGCAGAGACAAAAATGATGGAAGGCAAAGTGGTCGTGGTCACTGGTGCGGGTCGCGGCATCGGTGCGGCGATCGCCAAACTGGCGGCGCAAAAAGGCGCGAAAGTCATCATCAATGACATCGGCGTAGGGCTCGACGGCGCTGGCGGCGACCAGACGCCCGCGCAGGAAATCGTCAACGAGATCAAAAAGGCCGGTGGCGAAGCAGCCGCCAG